>JBEKQH010000272.1:0-3754 GCA_049519915.1 Opitutaceae bacterium | reverse complement strand
TCCATCAGGGAATTCAACCGGTCATTGTGCCGGGAGATGACCCCTTCGGGAAAGATCACCAACGGGCGGCGCGCCTCGGTTATGATCTGAATCGCGCATTTCAGAGCTTCGCGGTCAAGGCCCTCACGGTAGATGCTAAACGCCCCGCCCCGGGACAGCAGGAAACGCTGCATCCGCCCCTGCATGAAAATATGCCAACTGGCTATGGCGTGGATATGGCGGCCCACCCGGTACCCAAGTTTGGCCATCACAAAAGGATCCCCGGGCCGGCAGTGGTTCGGCGTCAGCATGATTCCGTGGCCGGCGGCGACGGAGGCCGCCAGTTTTTCGACCCCTCGGCATTCGACGGCGGTGATGCCGTCGCTCCGGAGCAGTCGGGGAAGCAGCGGCCGCAAAAGGGCGGGCCAGAGCGTGCCGCGATAGGGAGGAACAAATTTATAGGGCTTGGCAACGACGACGGCTTGCATGAATGGGGCTCAGCCAAAGAATCTTAAAATCAAGCCCCTGACCAGTTTGTAGTGCAGGGAAGCGAACCCGGATGCATCACGCCTTTTCATCCGACGATGCATCCGTTAGCTACGCCTGGCGAGCGCAGCCAAGCGACTTTGTCGCGGTTAGCCCCGACAGGGTCGGCCCGCAGGGTGGATCGATCACGCGAAGAAGCGTGATCGATCCAGGCTAGGTGCGACGGGGAGGTTCCGTGTCCGCTGGACCCACAAAGTCGTTCTGAGATGTCCGCCGGCGGAGTTCGCAACTAGGCGGAGGCCCATTTGGCCAAGGTATGCGCGAATTCACTTGAGGCCATCCAAGGGGGCGCACTGATCTATGGAAGAGATTGACTTTGGACCATCATGGTAAGACGGTAAGCCATGCAAACGACGCTTTCATCGAAAGGGCAAGTGGTATTACCGCAGCAGGCCCGGCGCAAACTCGGGCTACGGACAGGTACGCGCTTCGCTTGCAAGGTTGCCAGCGGGTCGATCATATTGACACCGGAGACCGCCCAGGTCGGCCTTCCGCGCTTAGTTCGGGACGCCAAGACCGGGCTGACGATCACGCAAGCCCCTGCGAAAGCTCCGCAGGTGACCAGCGCCGACGTTCACGCCGCCCTGGCTGATTTTCCGTGAAATTTCTCCTCGACGTCAATGCCTTGATCGCCCTCGGCCATTCGGCGCATGTCCATCATGCCCGCACGAGTTCGTGGTTCGCGAGTATCCGTCCTACGGCGAATGCAATTTGTACCTCTGCAATTACAGAACTTGGGTTTGTGCGGGTCGCTGTGCAAACGGGCCTCCAAATGGACGTTCCGACGGCGCGGAAGGCACTTGCGGCAATGAAGACATCCAGTCCAATCCCATTCGAAATCCTGACCGACGGTCTGGGAGTCGAAAAACTTCCCGGCTTCGCCCGGACGCCCAGTAAACTCACCGACGGCCATCTACTCGAACTCTCCAAGCAGCATGGAGTTCAACTGGCCACGCTTGATGCAGGAATTCCAGGGGCGCTCCTCCTGCCTTAACCGCGATAACCGTGGCCAACTTCCAAGCGATCCACTTTCGCACGAATTGGTGTTCAGAATCTGGCGGTCCAAAATGCTCAATCGTGGCGACTTTGGTCTCGGGGAATATGACGATTTGTACGTCCCTGAACGCTTATTTCTGGCCGCCGGCAAAGGCCGCTTTGGCTTGGGCGAGGGCATTTTCATACGCCACCGCAAGCCGGTCCCAGCGGTCATTGATCGCACCATCGATTTGTCGGCGGCCGGGATCAGCCTCAAACCACGCGACGGCCTGGCGGATGCCTGCGCTGAAAGACATCTTGGCGGCAAATCCGGGGACAAAACGTTTGATCTTCGTGTTGTCGAAGACCGCGGAGTAAATCTTGTCGCCGAGAAGCGTGCCCTCCACCGCAGGGACACAGGAGGCGATGAAATCCGAGGGAATGTGCACGAACTTCGGTGCGGCCGCGCCCGCGGCCTGCGCGGTCAATTGAAAGATTTGATTCCAGGTCAGCACTTCGTCGGACGTGATATGAAAGATCTCTCCGAGCGTCGCGAGATTGCCGAAAAGTCCGATCAGGCCGCGGGCGAAGTCGGTATTGTGCGTGATGGTCCAGAGGGAGGTCCCGTCACCCGGAACGATCACCGGCACGCCGCGGCGCAGGCGATCGACGGCGGTCCAGCTCTGTTTCGGGGAATTCAGGACGAGCGGAATGTGGTCTTCGCCGTAGGTGAGCGAAGGGCGCACGATCACGCCCGGAAAGCCCAGCGTGTGTCGCGCGGTTTCAAGCTCCTCCTCGCAGGCGATCTTCAATCGCGCATAGTCCGAATACGGATTGGCCCGCGGGGTGGATTCGGTGACGACATAATGCGAAGGCGGCTTTTGATAAACGCTGGCGGAGCTGATAAAAATATATTGGCGGGTAGTCTGGCGAAAAAGATCGAGATCGCGGCGAATGTCCGCGGGCACGAATCCGATCCATTGCACCACCACGTCCCAGGTGTGGCCGCTCAGCGCGGCGCGCACACCTTCGAGATCGGAAATATCGGCCACAAGCGGGCGGGCCCCGTCGATGGGACGTCGTTGGCCGCGATTGAGCAGCCAAAGTTCGTGACCCGCCGCAAGGGTTTGGTGCGCCACCGCCCGGCTGATCACACCTGAGCCGCCGATAAAAAGAATTTTCATGGTTAGAAAGGACCCATGGCCAAGCACCAAGTATCAGGTTCCAAGGGCTGAGGGCCAAGGCGCAAGTACCAAGTCTTCAAGTTCCAAGATTGGGATCTGGAGCTCTTGATACTTGCCACTTGTCACCTGACACTTGCGCCCTCCCGGGTTCAAGGTTTGTTGGCAGAATCAACGTTGAACGCTGAGATTCCAGACCGGGTCGGCCCTCTACTTTATTAATCAAGCAGCGCGACTACAGCAGGCGGGAACGGTTTTTTCTCATCCCACGCACCAGGGGCAACCAGGCCGCGAGACCCATGACGATTCCCACGATCCACCAGACCCCGCGGCCTGGCGGCAAAACGGAGACGGGAACCGGGCCGCCGGGGAGAATAATAGTGTCGCCGCTTTTGACGGCCGCGACCGCGATGCCGTTGACCGTCACCTGAGCGGCATCGGTTTGCGGGGCGTAGATCCGCAGGCCGTTCAAGCTCGCGCCGTTCAAGGCAAGCGATGTGCCGCTGATGACCGCCTCGGCCGTGACGGCCGCGGGCGCTTGGAACAAGATTCGGGCGCCGTTGCCGTCGGACAGTTGCGTGCCGTTGCCGATAAAAATTTGGCTGGGGTTGCCGGAAGCATCCTTGGAAACGCTGGCGACCTCGCCGGTGAGCGCATACTCGCCGATCCCCGCCTGCGCGGCGCCGCTGTAATTGAAAAGGTGGTCCTGCGTGCCGTTGGAGGTCACGCGCACGCCGACGCCCTGGTCGGTGTTGTCGAGCAGAGCCATCGCCGGCTTGTTGGCCCAGTCCGCATTGGTGGTCAGATACAAGACGGTCACGAAGCGGGTGTTCGCGACGTTGGCGGCGGGGTGAAGGTGAATGTAGGGTTTGGTTTGCGTCCCGTTGGTGTAGGGATGCACGCCGGCGCCGAGATCGTAAGTGAAGCCGGCCGGGGCCAGGACGTTGATGCCGAGGACATCCGTGCTGCTGGCGGGAGCCTTGACCCAGTTGCCTTCCACCGTGACGGGCGCCGGTTTGGTTTCGGCAAAGTACGACACCCAGTCGTAAAGGTGCGCGGTGTTGGCGCGCAGG
>JBEKQH010000271.1:0-3758 GCA_049519915.1 Opitutaceae bacterium | reverse complement strand
GAGCCCAGCAACACCCGCGCATTTTCCGCCAGACCCAGTTCGCGGCGCAGTTGCGATTTTTCCGCGGGGGCCAGCGGAGGAATCACCACGTCAAGCTTCAGGTTGCCCGTGACCGTGATGCGTTCCGGCGCAAAACCCAATGTCCGGAAGCGCCCGGCATCCTGCTCCGACGCGGCCAAAATGCGCGCCGACCGGCCAAACAGCGAGGGCACAAAAGATTTCACCCGATGCATGCGCCGAAAGCTGCGGTCGCTCAGCCGCGCGTTCACCATCAACAAAGGCACGCCGCGCCGCGCCGCCTGTGCCATGTGCTCGGGCCAGCGCTCACCTTCCGTCAGCACCGCCGCGTCCGGCGCGATCCGCCACCAGGCCCGCGCGCTGAACGGCCAAAAATCGAGCGGAAAGTAGCCCACGCCGAGCACCTGCGCTCCGTGCTTCTCGACCGCCAGCGCGTAGCCCGTGCTCGTCGTCGTCGTCAGGAAAATTTCCACGCCCGGTTCGCGGACCAAGGCCTCGATCACCGGCGCGACCGCGAGCACTTCGCCGACGCTCACAGCCTGCAACCAGATGCGGCGCACGCCCGGTCGCTTGGGCGGAAGGGGGGCAAACCGGCCAAAACGATTGCGGAAGTTCTCCCGATATCCGCCGCGCCGAAACATCCGCCGCAAATAGAACGGCGACGCCACGAGCAACCCGGGCAAAAAAAGCAGCCGATAGAGCCAGAGCATAAAGGCGAGAGGATAAGGTTGACCCATGAACCATGGCCAGCCTTCGCTTTTTCTTCGTCAAGCCAAAGGAATTTTCCGGTTCACCGGTGCACAAAAAACGTTTCTGCGCGGGCTCGGTCAACAGCTTGAGCCCGCGTTGAAAGTCGGCAAAGGCGGACTCACTCCGGCCTTCTTCGCCGAACTGGAACGCAAGCTGCATGCGAGCGAATTGGTAAAACTGCGTTTTCTTGGATCAGATCGAGACGAACGGGCGAATTTTTGCGCCTTGATCGCCGAAACCGGCCAATGCGCGTGGATCGGCGCCGTCGGTCACACCGCCCTCTTCTTTCTATCAGCCCAACGCTGAGGCTGCCGAACGTCGCATTCCTTTGCCGGATTAGAACTTATGTAAGGCAAGCAAGGTAAAGAGGAGCCAAAGCCGAAAAATCATAGCAAACAGACAACGGACCGGACCTGAAATAGACGGGAAATGTTCATTTTCCGCCCATTTTTATGTCTAATCTTACCTATTAGTTGCGCCAGAGTGCGCCTGCAATCGGGCCAACTGCGCCAGAGTTGCACGGTGGCAGGACAAAAATCCGCAACTTTCATAGGAGGGTGTGCGTTAACCAAAGTGGAATACTTTAGGCTTCGGTTGACTCTCAATGTACAATGAAAACCACGGGAACAACTGACCGCGCGACTTTTCAATAACCCAAAGGACGAATCCATGGCTTACAATAAAAACACCGCCCGCCAGTTGGATGATATCGAACCTGCTCCAGTCGCCGCCACGATGATCGCGCCGCCTGATGCGCCTCCGTCATTTCTTGAGAAACCCGAGCCGGTGGCCGTCGAGCAGCCCGCGCCGCTCGAACGGAGCAGCCTCCAGCTTTACCTGCAGGAAATCGCCAAGACGCCGCTCCTGACGATCCAGGACGAGATCGATCTCGCCCGGCGCATTCGCCAAGGCAACAAGGCGGCCCGCGATCACATGATCAAAGCCAATCTCCGTCTCGTTGTAAAAATCGCGATGGACTACAAGGATTTTGGCCTGCCGCTGCTTGACCTGATTAGCGAGGGCAACATCGGTCTGATCAAGGCGGTCGAGCGTTTCGACCCGCGCAAAGGCGGCAAGCTCTCGACCTATGCGGCGTGGTGGATCAAACAGTCTATCAAACGGGCATTGGCCAACCAGTCGAAGACCATCCGCCTGCCGGTTCACCTCGTGGACAAGATTTCGAAGATGCGCAAAACCGCGATGGCTCTGACCGAACAATTCGGACGCGAGCCAACCGATGAGGAACTGGCGCGAGAACTGCAGATTCCGACCAGCAAGGTCGCTCATCTAAAATCGGTCAGCGTCCGTCCGACCTCGCTCGACGCGCCCATTGGCGACGAGGGTGACTCGTCCTCCTTCGGCGACATTGTCGGCGACGAAAATGCGCCTAATCCTTTCGAAAACTTGCTGGGCAAAAACACCAGTTCCGATTTGCGCGCGATGATTGGCTCGCTCGACAAGCGCGAGGCCGAAATCATCCGGTTGCGTTTCGGCCTCGATGGGAAGGACGAGCTCACGCTGGAGGAAGTCGGTCGTAAATTCAAAGTCACCCGCGAACGCGTCCGGCAACTACAGAACATTGCCCTCTCGAAGATGCGTAAGGCTATCGTCAAGAAGGAAGCCCAGCGCACGATCGACGACATTCACGAAGAAGACCGCCAGCGCAAGCGGATGGAAGTCATCCGTGAATTCGTCGAAAGTAAGGCGAAAAAACCGGCCAAGGCCGGGCGGAACTGACGCGGAGCCGGCCGGGCTTTGCTCGCCGGCTCTCTAAACAAAATCAAGGGGCGGGCCGCCCGCTCGAATCGTTGGGACGGCTTTTGAAGAGAAGATCTTTGGCCAGATCCAAGTTTTTCTGGGCGAGAGAATATCCCGGTTTTAGTCGGAGGGCCGTTTCAAATTGAGCCGCTGCTTCGTTTAGTTCGCCCACGTTTAGCAGAGCGACTCCCCATCCGACGTGTCCGTCGACAAAGTCGGCCTTCAATCTCACGGTTTCCTCGTATTCGTGGCACGCGGCCGGATAAAGGCGCTGCCGCGCCAAGGCATTGCCTAAATTGTAGTGTGCTTCCATGAAATAGGGATTGATCTTTAATGCGGCCTGATAATGGACCATGGCCTCAGGCAGCCGGCCAGGGATCGTGGCCAGCGCTACGCCCAAATTGTTATGCGCTTCCGCATAGTTGGGGTTGAGGTGCACCGCCGTCTCTAGCTGCGCGATAGCGTCAGACATGCGCCCGGGTGTTTGGATCAGGGCCACGCCCAGATTGTTATGCGCCTCTGGATAGTCGGGCTTGATCCGCACCGCCGTCTCAAGTTGCGGGAGGGCGTCGGCCAGGCGCCCCGGTGTTTTGGTCAGGACTACCCCCAGGTTGTTGTATGCCTCCGCATAGTTGGGCTTGAGGCGTAACGCCGCATCGAATTGCGCAATGGCATCAAGCATCCGCCCTGGCGTATTTTTCAGGGCCAGACCGAGATCGTTGCGAGCGCGGGCGTTCTCGGGTTGTTTGGCCACCGTGTCGCTCCAGAGCGACAGAGCCGAACGATAATCTTCGTTGCGTTGGATCGTAAGCCATCCAAGTCCGACGGCCGTGACGGCCAGTAGGATCAAGCTGCGCCGTCCGATCCACCGATACAACCCGAGCACGACCAATCCAACGACCGCCGCCAAAGACAAATACAAGCGGCTCTCGGCGATCGGCTGCTTAACAATTGGCACCACGCTTGAGGTGGGAGCCAGAATCACAAAAAACCATGCGCCCGCAAAACCGACGGTCGGCCATTGCCACAATGCAACGGCAGTACCGAGGAGCAATGCGGCCAAAACCAGCGCTTGCGGCGCGATGGCGGACGCCTTCGAAACCACGGTGGTGCCGTAACCGTAGTCGAATACGAGCGGATGGGGCCAGACCGCCAGATTGAGATAAAGCGCAACCGACCGGCATGAGGTCAACGCATAGCTCCAACCGCCTACTCCTTGGCCAAAGCCGACA
>JBEKQH010000270.1:0-3763 GCA_049519915.1 Opitutaceae bacterium | reverse complement strand
GGGCTGCTAGGAGCCGGAGCTAACGCGGCGCCGGCCGCTCCGACACTTCCATCGGTTGTTGCATAATGACATCGAGGGCGATCACGAAGCCGAAAACGACCGTAAAGAAGTCGATCGTCAACGCTGTGATGTAGGCTGCGGCGCTGTATTGAAGGCCTTCTAAAACGTAGCCAAGCATCGCTAGTGTCACAGCGGAGCCGAATACAACCAAGACCGCGAATACTGCGGGCGGCGGTCCTTTGCCGACCACGTTGCGGCGTCGGCGCGGATAGGTGACCTGAAGAAACAGCATCGGTACTGCGAAAAGCACACCAGAGCCTCGCCAGATCCACTTTTCCTGAATGTCGTAGAGCGCAAATAGCGGCGGCAGCAGCGCCCCGGCCGTCAACACGAATATGTACGTCATGACGGTTTTTGCAAGGTATCTGTCAAGCAGTGACAACTTCGCCCCGGCGGCTGGCCGGAGGGCCAACAAGAGCGCCGAGAACCCCGCGAACGTGATCATCAGGCCAGCCAATGTGTACAAAAGTTCTGCACCTTTTAATTCCATGTTGTTGCGTTGAGATACGGGAGAACGATGGCCGATGTGTTTTGCGAGAAAACGCATCAATCCCGTCGCATTTTGCAAATATTTAATCGGCCGGTGGCTCGCCCAACGTTGAGGATGCGATGGGTTGTGACCTGGCCGGCTGGAATCGGCTGGAATTATTTGGACGAGAAATCCGTAATCCAAGAACCGGTGAAATCGTCCGCCGAGCCAACACAACAACTTTATGCTGTTCGACAGGCTTTAGGTTGCCCCAAGGTTGGGCCGCGCTCCACCTTTTGAGGTTCCGCTTCGCCCGCCGACCATGCGGATGTGGCAGGCTCCCTCCCTAGCATTCAGGAGATCGAAACCGAACTGTCCTCGAAAAAAAAGAAACCGAAGCGCGGAGCATAGTATGGCCAGGTTGTCCGCGAATGTGTTTTTTGCTTCCCGTCGGGAAACTTGTGCGCATCTTCCTGCACGTTCCAAATTACTAACCACAAACTAAGTCCGCATTTTCTCGCGACTCGCAATCCTTGTACTATTGGGCTGTGCCGGACGATGCTTTTATAGGAGTTACGACGCCTTTCGGATCGATAACGGCGAGGGGTTTATGAGAATTGTCGTAGAGATAGGTCCAGGTTTGGCCGGAGGGGCGTGTTTCACTAATTTTGTCCCCCCATGCGTCGTAGCGATAGGTACAGACCGAACCGTCAGCGTAAATAGTCGCTGTGAGCTGACCTTGGGCATTGTATTTATAGACAGGGGGCGCTCCTGCGTTGACCGGAGGTTGGGGCGAATGTGTGGTATTCTCACTCAAGGCCGACCGTTCTGTAGTCGCAGGAATATTCGGGCTTGGAGCCTGCATCGCCACGTTAGGACCCTTCGTCGCTCCAGTAACCGATTTTTGAGCTGGCCAGAAATAGTAAACGCTTATGCCTGCCAGCAAGCAAACTACTAGCCTAGCTATAAAAACTCGTATATTGCGCTGAAGATTCATGTCCTTTGTTTAGCAGAGCGAATAGGGTGGGCGAGCCTATTGTTTGGTGTTGGTCAGAGATAAAGTGGGAGGCGCTGTTAGACATTATTCAGCGGTCTCATGTTACGTAATCTTTACCTCAAACGTGTTGATTAATTTGCGGACAATTTGTTGTCTGCCCTACCTATGGGTCCAGCTTCCCCTTGTTTTCGCATTAAGGGCACAGGAATTGGCATGTCGCTTTTGATCGGCGTTGCCGTGTTGATGGGCGCGCTCCGGGCGGATGCCGCCGCGTTGCAGACGGTGCATGGACATCGCCCCGCCATTTTCTCCCAACTGAAGCCGATTGGGCCTCTCGATAAGACGCAGGAACTCAACCTCGCCATCACTTTGCCGTTGCGCAACCAAGCCGGGCTGACCCAACTCCTGCAGCAGATTAGCGACCCGCAGAGCCCCCACTATCGCCATTATCTGACGGCGGCACAGTTCACGGCTCAGTTTGGCCCGACAGAGAGCGATTATCAGGCGGTTATCGCGTTCGCCAAGGCGAACGGCCTGACCGTTACAGCCCAACATTCGAACCGGATGATCGTTGACGTCAAAGGCGCGGTCCCGGTGGTGGAAAAGGCGCTCCACGTCACGATGCTCAGCTTCCAACATCCCACGGAGCAGCGGACCTTTTTCGCGCCCAACGCCGACCCGGCGCTCGACCTGTCGGTCCAAATCCTTGGCGTCAGTGGCCTCGACAACTACGAGTTGCCGCGGCCCCGCTATAAACTTCGCGGGGCGACTGCGCCGCAATCTGGCAGGACGACCGGGAAGAGCACGGCCACATTGGCGCCTGACTCGGGTTCGCCGACCGCCTTGCCCAACGCCGGAACCGGAGCGAGTGGCGGCTACATGGGCAGCGATTTTCGGACGGCTTACGTGCCCGGCGTGGCCCTGACCGGTTCGGGCCAAACGGTGGGTCTGCTCCAATTCGACGGTTACACCGCCAGCGACATCACCTATTATGAGACGAAGGCGAATCTTCCCGCGGTGCCGTTGACCAATGTCCTGCTCGATGGCTTCGGCGGTGCGCCGACCGGTAGCGGTGGCGAGGTCGAGGTCTCGCTCGATATCGAAATGTCGATATCGATGGCGCCGGGTCTGGCTGGCATTATCGTCTACGAGGCAGGTCCGTCAGGCAATTGGCATGATATTCTTAACCGGATGGCTACCGACAATCTGGCCAAGCAGCTCAGTTGCTCGTGGTATATCCCGGGCGGCGCAATGGACCCGGTGGCGGACCAGATTTTCCAGCAGATGGCGGCACAGGGGCAGTCATTTTTTACGGCGTCGGGCGACTACGATGCGTTCACCGGACTGATCCCGTTTCCCGGCGACACACCCTATGCGACCGAGGTGGGCGGGACGATGCTGACCACGGCCAGCGCCGGGGGAGCCTATTCTTCCGAGCAGGCATGGAACCGGAACAACGGCGTTGGGACGGGCGGAGGCATCAGCACGCAGTACGCGATTCCAAGCTGGCAGCAAGGCATCAGCATGACGGCGAACCTGGGCTCGACCACGATGCGCAACGTGCCCGATGTGGCGCTTACGGCGGAGGATGTCTACGTGCGTGCGGACGGTATCGACCAACTCGTCGGCGGCACCAGTTGCGCCGCGCCGTTATGGGCCGGCTTCACCGCGCTGGTTAACCAGCAGGCGATGGTCAACGCGGGGACAACGGTCGGGTTCATCAACCCCGCCGTCTACGCGATCGGCCAGGGAACTGGCTATACGACGGCTTTTCACGACACGACCGTAGGCAACAATTTCAGTCCGAGCAGTCCAAGCAAATTTCCGGCCACGGCCGGATATGATCTCTGCACGGGTTGGGGAACGCCGAACGGCGCAGCGCTGATTAACGCGCTGGCCCCCGCCTCGATTCCTGTCATCACCGAAACGAACCCTCTGCCGTCATCATCGGCGGGCGTGGCCTACAATGAGACGCTGACGGCAACCGGCGGCACGCCCGGATATACGTTCTCCATCGTTTCTGGCAATCTTCCGAACGGGTTTACCTTGAGCCCGGGCGGCGTGATCAGTGGCACGACCAATGACTCCGGCACCACGGCGAACTTCACCGTGCAGGTAACCGACAGCAAGGGAAAGTCGTCGTCCACGGCCCTGGCGATAACCTGCCTCTCCACGGGAACTCCCGTCATCACCACAATCAGTCCGCTGCCGATCGGCTCGAACGGGCTGGCTTATAA
>JBEKQH010000269.1:0-3769 GCA_049519915.1 Opitutaceae bacterium | reverse complement strand
CACGGATGTCGAGCGCGCATTTCCGCGCTTGATTGAAGCAAGTGAAGGTGCATCAAACAGCTTCAACGAAGTTATTGCGGACGAAACCGGCACACAATGGTCAGTCGTAAAGCCGTTATTGAAATTGCGGCGGACCGAACTCTTATTCTGCAAGCGGTTCACCGAAGGCGAGCCGGAATTCGCGGTCATTCAAAAGCTCAACCCGGACTCGATGTTCGCGAAAGCAAAAGGCGTCTGTCAGTTGCAGATGACGGGCAATGACGCGCGCCTGCTCCTGGAAGATTTCGTCGATGGCGAGCGGCAGACTTTGCAGCTCTACGCGCAGGACATGGTGGCGGCTGCTCGTGAAGTCATCGAGCAGAAGTGTCCCGACCAGAATCTGAGCCGAGTCGTCAAAGCCATCGCGCAACGGTTCGCCAAGAAGATTTCCACCGAGGAACAAGTCGCCCCTGTTCAAGCAGTGCGGCGGCGAACCGAAGGAGTCCGAGTATGATGCCGGATTTCAATGGGATGTTCCCGAACTTCACGAGTCGCTGCGTGGATTTGATGCAGATATTGATGCCCGTCGCGTATGTGCTCCTCGTAGGCGGCATGATTTCGTCCACAGTGACCGGGCATCGCAGCGGTGCGGCCTATATGCGCACGTTTGGACGCACCATCGTTTACATTATACTGATGACATTTCTCATCGCTTGGGGAAACGAAATCAGCACGGTCGTGGATTCGACCGTCAAAAACGACCTGCATGTTGATCCATCGAAAGTCTATGCTGACTACCAGCAAGCCCTCCAGATGCAGCAGACGGCGCAGGGTCAAACGAGTTGGTGGGATAAAGTGTTCCAATGGGAGGCTTCGCTTTTGGAAGCCATCATTACCGGCATTTTCTTCGTGCTCGGCTGGATTGCCGGTGCGCTGATGTGGTGGGGCTATCTGCTGCAAAAAGTGATACTTTTTCTCGGGTACGGACTGTCGCCAATCTTCATCGGTTTCCTAGCATTCCAAGGTTTGCACGAAGTCGGGAAACGATACTTCCTCAACCTGGTTGGCGTCATGATCTGGCCGCTCGGCTGGGGCGTAGCCGGACTGGTCACGCAGAGCATGATTGATTACATGACGGATCACGCATTTTTGCGCGCCGATCCAGGTTTCACCGGCACGCAGTTGTATTCGTTGCAAAACCTGATGGGCGTCGCCTTCCTTGCGATTTGGCTCATCTTTAGCACCATCGCTGCGCCAGTCATCATCCAGAAGGCGATCGCCACCGGCTCAATGGCTGCGTCGCATCTTCTCAGTGGTGCATTCGCCGCCGGGCGTGCTGCGACAGTTAGTGGGGCGACCACACTAGCGAACATTGGAAGCGGCGTCACAAGTGTAGGTGGCGCGATAACGGCGGGCGTAACGAGTGCTGCGACAGCATTTGAGGCTCTGGGCTCAGCTTCGCTGAACGGTGGATATGGCGGCGGTTCTCTGATCGGTTCGTTATCCGAGATGCAGGGGCCGGCATCTCGTCGGAACAAATCTTCTCCAAGTGGTTTTCCCTCTAATGATCCAACCGGAGACAAAACGGTCGCAAACCTGATTCGCAAGACACGGAACCCATATTCGGAGCAAAGCTAATCTTGCTCGCGCTCGCGCGGCGGTGGGAGCGGAAAAGGCTGATGTTGTGGGTCGTTGTCGTGCCGCTCAACTTGTTCGAGATACTGCAATCCGCCGATTGGGTGCGACTCTGCCACGTCCTTCTTCCACACGGGCGTTGCCTCGGAGAAGAACCGGCGAGATGGCGAAACACCCTTGCTGACGCATCTCGGTCGCTTCGGTCGGTTCCCAATGACGACTAAGACTGTCAACACCGTTCCAATTCCCATGATGATGAGAAATTCCATAAGGCACCTCAAATCTAGCACACCACCGCTGCTTTTTCCTCCGCTGGAGGCAGAATTTTATGCGAAAGTTCCGTTAGCACTCGCTGACTTGTCCGCTCGATAAACTCGTCGCGGAGGGCATCAGCGTCGGCAAATTCCTGCGCGAACACTTCGCGCCCCATAGCCGTTTTGGCGCAGTCGTGGTATCGCTCCAACGGCACGAGGCGCACCGACTCATTGACCTGGCCCCAAAACATCTCCAGCGGGTCGCTCGATGCCCACCAAGGGAACC
The DNA here is from genome assembly GCA_049519915.1 of Opitutaceae bacterium. Lineage (GTDB taxonomy): Bacteria > Verrucomicrobiota > Verrucomicrobiia > Opitutales > Opitutaceae > DASRHD01. Next base: position 1,615 of record JBEKQH010000269.1, on the reverse strand, counting down.
TGTATTTGGCTTTGGTCTTGGCCACGGCCTTGCGGTCCTGTTCTGTCGCTGGTAGCGGCACAAGATTAACTGGAGTAGAAGGCAGTGCAGGCGCTGGCGTGGCCTCTATGTGTGCGACCGCTGCGTTTCCGAACACTACCTTCTGCGCCATGTCCGCCGAATGCGTGTCGCGCAGGTGGCCGTAGGTCTCCATCGCCAGCACGCCGCCATCCTTGTGCCCGAGCCATTTCGCCACGGTCGGAATCGGCACGCCCGATTCGATGGAGCGGGTTGCAAACAGGTGCCGGAGGTCGTGATGAGTGAGGTGATGCAGGCCGAGGTGCTTGCAGGCGTTCTTGAGCGAGCGGTTGAACTTGCGGACGTGGCAGACGGGATTGTTCAAGAAATCCTGCTCGCCGCGCTCGGCCTTCAGACGTTCAAGGAGCTTGCGCATCTCGGGAATCATGGGCACGCGGCGGATCTCCCAGTTCTTGGTGCCGGTTTCGGGGTCGCCGCGAATGACAATCTCACCCCGTTTGAAATCGCAGTCCCGGCCGAAAACTCGGGAGGCTTCGGTAAGGCGCGTGCCGCAGTAGGAAAAGAATTCGATGGCATCGCTACAGTGGCCGCCTTGGCCGCTGCCGGTGCCGCGAACGTGTTTCACCAGCGCAAGGAACTGATCCGGCTCGGGCAGGCGCAGCTCTTTCTTTCGGACCCGGGCGCGCTTAACCTCCTTGGCCTTGGCTGGATTGTCATAGCGAATACCGGCTTCGACGGCGATGTCCAGGACCCGGCGCAGCAGCGAGAGAGCCCCATTGGTGACGGTCGGGGAGTATTTCTGGCCGAAGCGCGCGCGCCACTCCAGGCATTCCTCCTTGGTGAGCTTTTTCATGTCGGTCTCGGCGAGGGCAGGCCACGACTTCAGGAGGCACGCGGCGACGCGCTCGTTGTATTCCACGCTGCGAGGCTTGAGTTCCGGGTCTTGCTTCTGCCGTTCCTCAAAGGTGGCCAGCGCCGCGCCAAAGGTCATTTTGCCCGCGACCATCGCGCCGCGCGGGACGGTAGAGCGGTGCTCGGCATCCAATACGTCGGCCAGCCGCTGCTTGGCCACGGAAAGGACGTTCGTGTCGAGAGACTTTCGGATGAGCTTGCCGTGCACCTTGGCCCGAATGAAGTAGATGCCCGACGGCTCATAGCGGACCATGTTGGCGACCGGAGCCTTGGTCCAGACAGACCGAGTTTGGTTTTTTTCCGGTTTCCGTGCGTTCACGGAAACAGTATCGCATTGCGGTATCAGATTGGTTGTCCGCAGTTCTGGACAAAATGCGGAAGTCTCCGTGTTTTCAATGACTTTGCAGCATGTTTTCATGCAGCAAGCCTACCTGTTTAGGAAACCGCTGCTCTATCCAGTTGAGCTACGGGGACGTTTGCCGGCGAGAGACTTAGCTTTTTTCGGGGCGAAAAAAAGGGCAAAGTTCTGCCTTTTCTCTCCATATTCACGGAAGTTCTACGGTGCTGTCAGCGGCCAGTTAAAACCGGCCAGGGCTGGCCACTTCAAAACCAGCCACTCTGAGGGGTTGCACCTTGAGCGAGAAGAGCTCGCAAAAAGGTGCGATGAACACCCTCACCGTGAGCC
>JBEKQH010000268.1:0-3772 GCA_049519915.1 Opitutaceae bacterium | reverse complement strand
GCCGCACCTTGCGGGATTACGTTATCATCTTGAGGGAACGCTTCTGGATCGCCATGCCGCTGGCCATCCTCATCGTCCTGCCCCTCGGGTATTATCAGGCGATCCAGCCCAAGATGTTCATGGCGCGCGCCACCATGGAATTCGAGAAACCCGAGCGGGTCATCACCTCGGAGGATGTCATCGATCCCTCCGTCAAGTCCGAGATCGACCTCAATACCTATCTCGAGGAACTCAACAGCGGGCGATTGCGGACCAACGTCATCGAATCGCTCACGCCCGAAGAGGTCAAAATCCTCCAGCGCCCTTACCTGAAAAACTCTCCGTCGAGCGAAGCCCCTCCGCCCGTGAGCAGCTTGCTCGGCGGCCTTTCCGTCAGCTCCGTCCATAACAGCTTTCTCATCAGCATCGCCGTCACCCACCAGGATCCGGATGCCGCGGCCCTCATCGCCAACCGTTACGTCGACCAATTCATGCGGTATCTCAGCGAGAATGTCGGCGGGCGAAACGAAGCCGCGGTCGAATATCTGAAGACGCGCAGCGAACAGCTGCGCAAGGAGTCTGAAGTGGCCGACGAGAACCTCGAGACCTACATGAAAGTGCACCAGCTGGTCTCGTTCGACAGCAGCGTAAACATCGTGACCGACCGCCTCAAGGCCTTGAATGGCGCGTTGGGAAATGCCGGTCAGGATCGCCTCGCCCTTGAAACGCTTTTCAACCAAGTCCAGACCTACAAAAAGGACGGCCGCAACCTGCTTGAGATCGCCTATATCGCGAATCACGGCACCATCCCCAGCATTCGCGACCACTTGGACGACCTTAAGCGCGCCCAGGCGGCGCTGGCTGAACGCTATCTGGAGCGGCATCCGAAGATGATCGACATCAACAACGCCATCCAGGTGGCGCAGGATCAATTGAGCCAGGCCATCGACCTCGCCATCGAAGAGCTGCAAACCAGCCTGGCCAAGGATCGCACCACCGAAAAGACCCTGCAGGATGAATACGCCCGCCAGGAACAGGAACAGCTCCGCCTCCGCGACCTCTCGGTTGATTACCGCATCCTCGAAGACCGCGCCACCGTGGCGAAGAGCGGCTATGTCCAAATTCTCGACCGCCTGAACCAAGCGACCAACTACAAAAATCTCGAAAACATCCCGGTCCATCCCCTGGACCGCGCCGCCCCCCCCGGTTCGCCCTACACGCCCAACCTCGGCCACATCTTCCGCTTTTGCCTTGTGCTCGGCGCGGTCATTTTCGTCGGCGTCGCGATTGGCCTAAGCTTCCTCGACGACCGCATCAAGAGCGCTTGGGACGTGGAGTCCTTCATCGGCGCCAATCTTCTTGGCATCATTCCCGAGCTGGGCAGCCTGAAAGACGACGAAAAATATTCCCTCACCCTCAACAATGCGGCCACCACCGGAGCCGAATCGTTTCTCGGCGTTTACAGCTCGGTCAAGATCCACTCCAAGCTCGATTTCCCGAAATCCATCCTCATCACCAGCACCATCCCGGGCGAGGGCAAGACCCTTATTTCCTGCAATCTCGCCAGCGCGTTCGCGCGCCACGGCAAGCGCACCCTGCTGATCGACTGCGACCTTCGCCGGCCCATGCTGCACCGCCATTTTAAGCAGGAAAACAAGTTCGGGCTCATCCCCTGGTTTGAAAATGGCGCCAGTCTCGAGGGCGACCTGATGCGCAACCCGCATCTGGGCATCGTACAAATCACGGATGACTTCTGTTTGCTCTGCTCCGGCGGACACTCCAAGAGCCCGACCGAAATTTTGGAAGCCTCGGCCTTTGGCCAGCTCATCGACCGTTTGAAAAAACAATTCGACCTCGTCATCGCGGACTCACCGCCGCTCGGCGCCGTGACCGATTCTCTGCTCATTGCCGAACACACAGACGAAATCATCTACGTCTGCCGTTTCAACCGCACCAATCGCAAGCACATCAAGCTCTACATCCGCAGCCTCCTCAACAGCAAGAACGAGGTCCTCGGCATCGTCCTCAACGGTCTTTCGCCCCGCCGCATCGAGTACTATTCCAATTACCGCTACTACCGCAGTTACAAGAAGTATTATGGCGCACAGACGTAGGGGAAAAGCTGAGCCTTCGTATTTAGTAGTTGGTATTTTGTAGTTGGTATTCTGTAGTTCGATGTTGGATGTTCAGCCCTTTCTCATCTGTGCTCTCCCAGTTTCTACCGGCGAACTTCGACCCGGCTAAACCGATCGCCCTGATCGCCGGCCAGGGTCTCTATCCCGTGCTCACCGCGCAGGCCATCCGCCGCGCCGGCGTCCCGCTCAAGCTCATCGCTTTCGAGGAGGAAACCCGCCCCGATCTCGTGGCCTCGTTCGACGACGGCGACCGCCAGGTCATCGTGGTCGGCCAACTCGGCAAAATGCTCAAAACCCTGGAAAAATTCCAGGCCGGCTACGCCCTCATGGCCGGCCAGGTCACGCCCCGCCGCCTTTTTAAAAGTCTGCACCAGCTCGACCTGAAGGCGGCGCAAATCCTGCTCTCCCTCAAACGCCGCAACGCCGAGACCATCTTTGGCGCCATCGCCGCCCAGATCGAAAAGCTCGGTCTCGGCATGCTCGACGCCCGTTCGTTCCTCGACGAGCAGCTGGCCACGCCGGGCGTCATGACCGGCGGACGTTTCCCCATCGATCCCGATTTCATCGAGCACGGCGTCCATATCGCCCGTGAATGCGCCCGCCTCGACATCGGCCAAGGCTGCGTCGTCCGCAAGGGCACCGTGCTCGCGGTCGAAGCCTTTGAAGGCACCGACGAGATGCTCCATCGCGCCGGCTCCTTCAAGACCGATGCGGCGCTTTTTGTGAAAACCGTCAAGGCCGGCCAGGATTACCGTTTCGACGTGCCGGTTTTCGGCCGCCAAACCCTCGACGCCATGCAGGCGAGCGGTCTCGCCGCCGCGGCCCTCGAAGCCGGCCGCGTCCTCATCCTCGACAAACCCGCCGTTCTCGCCGAAGCCCGCCAGCGGAAGATCAGTTTGCTCGGCTACGAGTGAAATCGAAAAGGTATCAGGTGTCAGGTTTTCAAGTATCAGGAATCTGTACACCCTGCGTTCCGGCTGCTTGATCCTTGTTACCTGACACCTGTTACTTGATACTTCGGCCCTCGGGCGTTGAAAGTTCGGAGCCGACACTTGCCCTTTCCTCCGACTTCGCGCATTCTGCCGATATGAACTCCGACTTCATCGTCGTCACGATCAAGGCCGTTGTGCCCACGGCCAACGGTTGCGCCGTCTTCCTGGGGAATGACGAGAAGACCTTCGTCATCTACGTGGACCACTTTGTCGGCAACGCCATCCAGATGTCGCTCAACGGCGTGAAAAAAGAACGTCCGCTCACCCACGACTTGATCGGCAGCGTTCTCCTCGGCCTCGGCGCCCAGCTCGACCATATTGTCATCAACGATGTCGCCGAGAGCACCTTTTTTGCGCGTATCCTCCTCAAGATGGAAAATGAGATCGGGAAAAAGATCATCGAGATTGACGCGCGCCCCAGCGACTCGATCGTGCTCGCCCTCCAGCAAAAACGCCCGATTTACGCCTCGCAGAAAGTGTTCGACGCGGTCGAAGACCAGACCGAAATCCTCGAGCGGGTGCTCAAGCAGCAAAGCGAGGAGAGCGAGCCGGGGCCCGGTGACGAAGACGACGATCCGTCCTGAGCGCAATGCCTGCCGTTTCCGCTTTGCCCGCCCCGCTGACCGCGGGCCTTCCGCTGACGGCGCTCGCGCCCATGCAGGATGT
>JBEKQH010000267.1:0-3778 GCA_049519915.1 Opitutaceae bacterium | reverse complement strand
ATTTTCTTCAGCCGGGTGTCCACATTGCCGCGGATTTCAAAAAATTCGGCGCCGGGGAATAGCGTCACGAGCTGGGCGCGGCGGCGCGGGCTGCCGGTCGCGATGGTCCGGGGCGCACCGACGCCGGCCCGCACCACGAGCATATCGCGCGGATCTTCGCGCGGGAGATAGCCGGCCAAGGCCAGCCCGGGGGCCATCTCGCCGGGCAGATCCTTCGTGCTGTGCACGGCGAGTTGCGCTTCGCCGCGAAACAACGCCTGCTCAAGCTCGGCGGTGAACAATCCCTTGCCACCGCGCTGTTCGAGCGACCATTCCGCCTGACGGTCTCCGGTCGTGACGACTTTCAGCAGCTCCGTCTCGACTCCCAAAACGGCCTTCAGGTGGGCCGCAACGAGCGCCGCTTGCGTGAGCGCCAGCGGGCTCTTGCGGGTAGCGATGATTATTTTTTTCACCACGGAGACACAGAGATTGGCAGAATCAGTTCTCCGTGCTCTCCGTGCCTCTGTGGTTCAAATCAGGCTTAATAAGCTGCCTGCACGCCCTTGATGTTCTTCTTCGACATCCACGGCATCATGCCGCGAAGACGCTGGCCGGTTTTCTCGATGGGATGCTTTTCGCCCGCAGCCAGGAGCTTCTTGTAGTTTTTCAAGCCGCCCTTGTATTCCTTGACCCACTCGGCGGTAAATTTGCCGGATTGGATTTCTTTCAGGATTTTCTTCATCTCCGCCTTGGTCTGCTTGTTGATGACCCGCGGGCCGCGGGTGATGTCGCCATATTTGGCGGTTTCGGAAATGGAAAAACGCATGCCGGCGATGCCGCTTTCGTACATAAGATCGCAGATCAGCTTGAGCTCGTGGAGACACTCGAAATAAGCCATCTCCGGCTGGTAGCCCGCCTCGACGAGCGTCTCGAAACCGGCCTGCACGAGGGCGCTGGCGCCGCCGCAGAGCACGGCTTGTTCGCCAAAAAGATCGGTCTCGGTCTCCTCCTTGAAGGTGGTCTGGAGCACACCGGCGCGAGTCGAGCCGATGCCCTTGGCCCAGGCCAGCGCGAGCTTTTTGGCCTGCTTTGATTTGTCCTGGGCGACGGCGATAAGGCACGGCATGCCTTTGCCTTCGACATAGAGGCGACGCACCATGTGACCGGGGCCTTTGGGCGCGACCATGATGACGTCGATATCCTTCGGCGGCTTGATCAGGCCGAAGTGAATGCTCAGGCCATGCGAAAACAACAGGGCCTTGCCGGGAGCGAGGTTCGGCGCGATATCCTTTTCATAGGCATCGGCCTGTTTCATGTCGGGCAAGCCGACCATAATGACGTCGGCGCGGCGCACGGCTTCGCCGCTGTCGACGACTTCAAAACCGTGCTGTTCCGCCACGGCCCGCGATTTCGAGCCGGGATAAAGCCCGATCAGGACTTTGCAACCCGAGTCCCGCAGGTTAAGCGCATGGGCGTGGCCTTGGGAACCGTAGCCGAGGACGGCGAGGGTTTTGTTTTGGAATACGCCGAGATCGGCGTCTTGGTCGGTATAGACTTTGGCGGGCATAGTTGAGGAAGTAAGTTGAGCGTTGACGGTTGAAAGTTGAAAGGCCGGAAGGGTTAGCGTTTGAGGGCGAGCTGCCCGGTGCGGGCGAGTTCGATGATGCCGAAGACCTCGACCAGGCCAAGAAAAGCGCTGGTTTTACCTTCGTCGCCGGTCATCTCCACGATAACGGACGCGTGGTTCACATTGACGATCTTGGCCCGGAAAATGTCGCAAATCTGCATGATCTCCGAGCGCGTCTTCGAATCGGCCTTCACCTTTACCAAAACGAGTTCGCGCGCGATCGCCTGTTCCGCATGGAAGTCATTGATGTCGACAACATTGATCAGTTTCTTCAGCTGCTTCATGCAAAGGTCCAGCGAGCTGTCGTCGCCCTTTAGAACGACCGTGATCCGCGATAACGCGGGGTTGTGCGTCGGCGCGACGTTTAGGGTGTCGATATTGAAACCCCGGCCGGAGAACATGCCGGCCACGCGCGCAAGGACGCCAAACTGGTTTTCAACGAGGACCGAGATGGTGTGACGCATGGTGGAAAGTTAAGTTGAAAGGGGAAAACTGTGGTTTACCAGCCAAAGTACACAAGGGAAATTGGGGTGGTTTTGCGGTGGGTCCGGCATAGGGCATTCGATGGTTGGCATTGGATCTTCAATGGCGCCCTGTGGCCTGCGAAGCTCGGCGGGAGCAAAGCAGGCCCCATGTTTTGCTCTTTCAAACTGTCGCGCACAGTGGAGAACCCGCGCCAAGCGAGCCGCGCTCAAGAAGTTGCCAAAACTCCTTTGACCTGCATCGGAGGCGTCCAGTCGTCAGGCCGTGTTGTGATGCCGGTAGAATGCCGCCAGCTTGGGCATTCCTTCCGCCGGCAAATCGAGTGGCAGAGCCGAGGCCAACGTGAATCCGTGGCGTTTCTCCAATGCACGCGTCTTCGTGCTCGTGACGATTTCCCGAACTCCGTGCAACGCATTGACGAACGCACGTTCGGTCACGTCCTTCGCAGCTACGTGGGCATGTTGCTCTTTCAAGTAGTCACGCACGAGCACGGCAAGCAGGCGCACATGATGGGCGTCTTGCGGGCGCGTCGGCACGATTTCCCGCAGGTTGGCCAGCTTGGCTTTTAACAAACGAATGGGCGACGGTATCCGGTAAACCTGACCGGGCCTCAATTCCACAAGGTCGGCGTCTTCAAGTTCCTTACGATTTAAGCCCCGCACCTCGCGGAGGACTTCCACCGTTAGCGCCTCCTTTAGACCGCGCCGCTTAACCAGCACCGCCACCGCAATCGTCCGTGGCTCGTGGAAAAATTTGATTTCCCAGCCGGAGAACGTGGCAAGTTTCTGCGCGAGCGCCCGGTCACCAAAAATATCCGCATCTTTGCTGACGAAGGGGTGTTGGGCCGCGAGCTGTGCATTGCGTGGCGCGAAATACTCCGCCCACACGTTGACCGCCTGGCCGCCGACAATGAGCGGGTGCTCCGGCGAATTCAAGATTTCGCCAAATTCCGCCGGACCGTGCTGCTCAGGCATGTTTGCAGAATCGCAGGATGCGTGGACGGAACGCCGTTCCGACTGCCGAATTCTCCCGCTGGATTTGGGCAGGTGATACCAGCTTGAGCGTCAGCCGGGCGGCGTCATAAGCCCTCAAACGCTCCTTGTAACGGTGAAGCTTGGCCACGGTGAGCGCCGTTTTGGGCAATGCCGGAGGCAGCAGTTGCGGATTTTTTCGCAACTGGCGCGTGACGGCGGCCTTGTCCTGCATTAACGGCATGAATTGAAGATTGGCTTTTGTCCCTTGCGCGGTCAAGCCGACCGGAGAATCTTTTCGGACTGTCCCTAAAGATTCTATTCTACCATGCCCACGCCTAGTTGTGCCCTCTGTGAAATCCCACTTACGCCGGAAAACGACTCCCGTGAGCACGTGATTCCGAATGCAATTGGTGGACGAAAAAAAATCACCGGGTTTATCTGCGTAGCCTGCAACACCGGGAAGGGAGGAGCGGATTGGGACGCGGAACTCGCTCGGCAGTTAAACCCCATTTGTCTCCAACTTGGAATCACGCGTGGACGTGGCGATGTTCCCGCCCAGGCGTTTGAAACAACGGACGGTGATCACTATGTTCGCGAACCCGATGGAAAGCTGAGGCTGACGAAACCGAATTTCGAAAGAACCCAAGATGGAAACGGTGAACAGATTAAAATCACAGCACGGAGCATGAGCGAGGTTAGACGGATCGTAAATGGC
>JBEKQH010000266.1:0-3803 GCA_049519915.1 Opitutaceae bacterium | reverse complement strand
AATACAGCATCGGCGATATCGGTATTGGCGAGTGCGCGGGCGAAGTGGTCAGCCGTTACCAGTTCGAAATGACCGCGGCCGAACGGCTCGTGTTCGAAGCCGGCCTGCACCTCGACCGCGGCGCACCGCAGACGGCGGGCGAAACCGCCTACACCGCTTTCCTCCGGGCCGCCAAGGCGCTGGTCCAGATGCAATACGACGACGTATCCAACGATCCCGACGAGATTGTGGCGGAGTTCAAGGAGCGCTTTTTCGACACCCAGGTGTTCTACGATCCATTTGTCGGGCCGAAGTTTGCCAACGATTTTTTTGCGGCCCACACCGCGCGCGGGGTTAAATTCACCAACGACACCGCGCACCAACGCATCACCGAGGCCCAACTTTTCATCGAGGCGGTGCACAACTGCTATAACAAGCTCCGTTCGGCGGCCCCGGCGGCGGTCAAAGCCTGACGCCGCCTCCCGCGTCGATCCGATGGAGCATTAGCCAATGAAGCGTTTAAAAAACCATTTTTACAGAAGGTCGCAATGGGCCCAAAGCGACGGCTGTCGATACGGGCAAAATTTCCAAGCAGGCTCTGTTTTTGCCTATAAAAAAAGACAAACCCGTGGCTCTTTGTTCCCTTGGTTGTCTTCTGTCCAAAATTATTAATAGGAATCACCCGCCATGGAACTACAGTATCTCGTCGCAAAGATTTTCACCGAGGGCGATCTGAAGATCGATCCGACCCGCGTGGTGAATGTTTTTCACCGCTGGGTGGCGCAGCAATGCCGGCCCGAGTTGCTGGTGGACGTGGCCGAGTTGCTGCACGTTCCGGCCGGCCCCGGGGTGGTGCTGGTCGGGGTCGAGGCCGACTATGCCCTCGACCACACGGCGCACCGGTGGGGCCTGCTTTATCGCCGCAAGACGCCGCTGGCCGGCACCAACGGCGATCGTCTCGGCCAGGCTTTGCGTTCGGCCGGCCAGGTGGCCAAGCTCTTGGAAGATGAATTTCCCGGCGAGCTCACGTTCAGCCGGCGCGAATTTTCTCTCGTCGTCAACGACCGCGCCCTGGCGCCCAACACGCCCGAGGCTTTCGCGGCGGCCAAACCCGAGGTCGAAGCCTTTCTGCAAAGCTGGCTCGGTCGAGGCGATTCCACCCTGGAGCCGCTCGATGCGGACCTCCGCCGCCGATTCGGCATGCTCGTGAAAACCGCCCGGCCGTTCGAACTGGCGGCGAATTGATTGTGACGGTTGACGTTTGCTATTGAACGTTCAACGGGCCCACGCGAAAGGTGAGCCCGGCTTCAGCATAGCTCTGTCGGTTTGGCCCGTCTCCGCTCGCTATTCGCGAGCTTCGACGCGGCAGTCTTCGGCCTTGCTTCGCGGCGAGCGAAGACTGGAATTAGCTCCGGACAAGGAATAATGGTCATTCCGAGTGAAACGAGGAATCTCTGCAGATTACCTTGGGCGGTGGCCCTGCTGCGCTCATTGAGCTTCGTAGGGCTCCGCCGTGCTTCGCTCTCCGTCATAATGCGAAACCGCATCCAAAGCTCCTCGGCCGTTCTTGAGTCGGCCGTGCCCTGCGAAGCTCCATGGGAGCGTAGCATGGCGGAGGGAGGGGGATTCGAACCGCTCTTACCGCTCGAAGCTAAGTCGCAAGATAACGCGGACTTAGTTTGTGGTTAATAATTTAGAACGTGCAGCAAGATGCACATAAATTTCCCGACGTGAAGCAAAAAACATGGTCGCAGGCAACCTTGGGGCAAGCTGCGTCTCTTCTGCCCAAGTCTAAAAAATTACAGGTCTCGGATTTCGAGTTGGCCTTTGGTTTCGGCATCCGGAGTCAATTCAGCCAACGCAAGAGGCACGCTAGAGAGGCGGCTTATCCCGCGAAGCATCCGCTCTAAACCTGCATCCAATTTATCACCCAACAAGATAATGCGACTCGGAATTGGAAGATTGATGAAGCGGTTCTCGCGATTCGCATAGTGAGCCCACATAAGAACCAACCGTGGATCTTCGCAAAGCGCGGTGCAATGGAGTTGCTTCTCAAAATAATGCCATGCGCTCCAAGCAGAACCCAAACGAATTTTATATTTTCCAGTGACATTTATGAGAAGTCGACACTCGTAAGGATCATTTAACTGATCAGGCCGGGCCATGTACGCTTGCCCGGTAATCAACTCTTCAAGGCCGTATCCAGAAAGCGGTCTGTAGCGGTAAAGGAATTTAGCCTTCGTAAGCACTTCTTTTTTGAGCGCTAATGCGGCGGCGGCGTCTCCTTTGAGCAGATGCTCGAAATAGACCTTCCCCGGTTCGTACCCGGATTCGATGTCATTGGTTTTCATGCCTGAATGCGGATGAAAAGCACGCAACCGAGGGCCGTAGCCCGGACGAGCAACGCGGAGTCGCATGGTTGTCCTCCTGTGCGGTCGTGACGGCCACATTATGGGCGCACACGGCATCCGTGATGCCCTGCGGCACATGCACGTCTATGTAGAGGTGCAGGCTCACGCGGGCCGTTGGAGCAGACACAAGCGACGGCGTAACGGCGAGTCAGCGGTGGAACCGGCCAAACGCTCGGCTTCCGTCAAATCTTGGGCGATCTGCTGGTCAAACGCGGCCTGATGGTCGTAATAGTAACCCAAGGCGGCATGGATTTGTGCCAGCGACAGGTCTGGATGCTGGCGATGGATTTCCTCGGCACTCCAGCTATTGGCCAGGTGATCCAAGGCCACTTCCATCACTTTGACGCGGGTGCGGTCAATCCACACGACACCGGCTGCATCGCGGTAGATGTGGGCAATGGGCTCGGCTGTCATAGTGAATCTACATCAATCATCCTGTTGATTCTTTTTGTAATCTTCCGTGATGCCAAGTTCCTGCACTCGATGCGCGGCCAACCTTTCGAGACGCCGTGCTTGAGTGAGCAGAGTGCGCCGTAGTCCTTTCGAGACATCTCTTTCACTGATAACCCGAGCAAGGGCGGCGATTGTGCTGGCGCGACGTGCGATACGAACGTCGGGATGCTTCCTCTGCCGGTAAATTTCGTCGGGAATGATTCGCTGGCGATACGATTTCGGCAGCTTGATCTGCGCCCTGGGCGCGATGGACTTTTCGTTAAGAACTGCGCTTAGCGCCGATTCGCCAAGAACTTTTTCAAAAACGGTGAACTCGGCCCTATTCAAATACTCAAGCCTTTCGACTTCCGGTATCTTTACCATCTCGTCATCCAGAGGCCAAATTTCAATTTCAGCCACCTCGAATGGATCGAGCACATTCATGGCGACGGCGTCAGTACGTTGATTTGTCAGATGACGGCCAATTCGCGCCCGCAATCCCTCATAGGTCTGCCCTACATAGATTGGTTCCCGGTCGTAGTCGTAGAAAGCATAGACGCCATGCACCGAACCGCCAACTTTTCGGCCCTTTTCATCGAGAACAGCAAAAAACTTGGATATCTCCGCGCGGATGGCGGCGATATCTTCCGGGAGGCCTGCAACGTTATCCACTTCAACTCGCGGCGGCGTAGCGGTCTTTTTGCGTTTCGACGGCATGTAGTTCTTTCAGGGTGGGGGTTAAATAATTGTCCGCAATCCAGCGAATCGCCGGGACGCATACGGCGTCACCGAACCCGAATAGCGCCTGGTTTAGCGGCACGGTGATCTTATAACCATCGGCGCCCATCAGTCGGGCGCATTCGTTGGGCGTGACTAAGCGCACAGCATAGCGCCCCTTGCCAGCCACGAAAAGTATCTGGCGTCCGCTACCGCCTCTAGGCGTTCGCAAGCACCCCGCGACTCCGTCAGTTCTCAGTTCAG
>JBEKQH010000265.1:0-3827 GCA_049519915.1 Opitutaceae bacterium | reverse complement strand
GTGGACGACAACTCGACGAACCGCCGCATCCTCGCCACGCTCGCCCAAAATTGGGGCCTGGCCCCGCGCACGGCCGAATCGGGCCCGGCCGCGCTGGCGTTGATCGATTCCGGAGAGACGTTTGATATCGCCATCATCGACATGCAGATGCCGGGGATGGACGGCGTGCAGCTCGGGCACGAAATTCACAAGCGCCGCCCCACCGAGACCTTGCCCATGGTGCTGCTCTCTTCGGTCGGGATGCACAATAGCATTCCGGAGAACCTTTTTTCCGTTCGCCTGACCAAGCCGGCCAAGGCCTCCCAAATCTTTGACGCCATCGCCGGTATTTTTCCTTGGGAAGAGGATGCGCCGGCGGCGCACCATCCGCACGACCCCACGGTGGTGGCTCCGACGGCGACGCCCACCCGCGCCGAGCGCATCCTGCTCGCGGAAGACAATATTGTGAACCAGAAGGTGGCGTTGCACATGCTGGTCCGCCTCGGCTACCGGGCCGATGTCGCGGCCAACGGCCTCGAGGCGCTCGAAGCCGTGCGTCGCCAGCACTACGACATTGTGTTGATGGACGTGCAAATGCCGGAATTGGACGGCCTCGAATCCACCCGGCGGATCGTAAAGGAATTTCCCTCGCGCAAAGACCGGCCCTGGATCATTGCGCTGACGGCCAACGCCATGCAAGGCGACCGCGAATTGTGCCTGCACTCGGGCATGGACGATTACATCAGCAAGCCGCTGCGGCTGACCGAGCTTTCCTCGGCGCTCGAACGGGCGCGCGTGGCGTTCGTGGCGTAGCCGGCCACGGCCGTCTTTGGCCGGGCAAGATTCATTCTCGTTATCGTTCTCCTTCTCGACTCGAAGGATGGGGGAGAATGAGAACGAGTAGGAGAACGAGAACGATTTTGCTTACCTGGAGGCATTCCCGCCCGTCAGCCCGCACTGGGGGCCGTTTCCGGCCAGTGCTCGTCGGGCTCCGTCCCGTTTCGGCACAGTTGTTCCACTCGGGGCCAGAGCGCACCGGCCTTTTCCGCCAGCAGGGCCTGGGCTCGCGCCACTTCGCTTGCGCGCACCGCGCGGTTCTCCTCGGCGATTTTTGCCAGGTCGTCGAGATTGTAGAGAAATACGTTGGGCAGCTTGGCCACCATGGGGTCGATGTCGCGCGGCAAGGCGAAGTCGATGAAAAACAAGGGCCGGGAGGGCCGGCGCCGCAGCGCCGCCGCCGCCGCTTCGTGGGTGAGAACGATTTCGGGCGAAGCCGTGGCCGAAAGGACGATATCGAACTCCGCCAGCCGGCGAGGGACGTGCTCGAACGGCAACGCGGCCGCGGTTAACTCCCGCGCCAGCTCCTCGGCGCGTTCCAGCCGCCGGCTGGCGACGGTGAGCGTCTCCGCGCCGCGGCTCCGGAAGGCGCGGGCGGTCTTTTCGCCGATCTCGCCCGCTCCGAGCAGTAGCACGCGCACCGCGCGCAGTTCGCCGAAAATTTTTGTCGCGAGATCGACGGCCACGCTGGCCACGCTGACCTGGCCCTCGGTCAGGGCGGTATGTGAGCGCACGAATTTTGCGGCTTGGAAGGACTTTTGAAATGCGCGGTTGAGCGCCGCGCCGACGGTGCCGCGGGCCACGGCCCGGGCGTAGGCCTCTTTCACCTGGCCGAAAATTTCCGTCTCGCCGAGCATCTGCGAATCGAGGCCGGCGGCGACCGCGAGCAGATGGCGGAGCGATTCCAGGCCGAACGTCCGCCGTGCCGCGCCGGCGAAATCGGCGGGAGCACAGTCCAGCAATGCGCAAAACTCCGCCTCCAGGCGGTCGATGGCCGCGGGCGATCCCGCCACACCGTAGAATTCGACGCGGTTGCACGTGCTGAGCAAGGCCCATTCGCGCAGGCCGCCGACCGCGGTGATGCGGGCGCCGAGGGCGGCGGTCTTTTCCGGCGTCAGCGAGAGCTTTTCGCGCAGCGCAAGCGACGCGGTGTGGTGGCTCGCGCCAAGATGGAAAAATATACCGCTGGCCGCGCTCATGGCTGCTTGAAAATCGCCCCGGTCGCTGGTGGGTGAGGCCGTCCGTGGCCGACCGTCTCGAGCGAGACCAGCGCGGCGACAAACAAGACGGCGCAGGCCCAGGCAAAACGTTGGGCAATGAGGACGCCGCGCAACCGCAAGCCGAGCGCGATCGCGTAGGCGAGCCAGACGGCGACCGTCATCACCACTTCATGCGTCCGGCTCGAATCGTGCAGCCACCAGACCGATCCGACCGCCAGCGATGCGGTGAGCAGAACCACCCCGGCCGCGAGCAGCCGCAAGCTGATGTGGTCGAGATCGATGATCGACGGCAGAAAAGAGAACCATCCGCCCAATTGCTTGTGCTTGAGGGAATAATTTCGCAGCAGGAAAAGCAACGAAGTGAGCGCCAGCAGGGCAAACACGCCGTAGCTGAAAAGCGCCAGCGCCGCGTGCAGTTCGAGCCAGGCATTTCCGCCGAAAACATTGGCGGGCCGGGTGGCGTCCCACGAGGGGAGGCAGAGCGACACCAGGGTCAACGCGGCCATCAGGGTCGAGGTGAAGTAACCGAGCAGGCTCAGGCGGAAAGTGGCGCCGATGACGAGAAACAGCGTGGTGGCCGACCACGCCGTAAATTGGAAGATTTCAAACCGGTTGCCCAGCGGACAGCCGTGCTCGGCTTGCCCGCGCACCCATAGTCCGGCGGTTTGCAACGCATAGCCGGCCGTGACCAGCGCATACATGAGCGCTCGCGAGTTCCGGTGCTCGCGCAACAGGGCCAGCGTGCCCAGCACAAATCCCGCAAGATAAAATCCCGCGGCGATCCACAGCCATTGGCGGTCGGTGAGGACGGAGAGCATGGGGTTTTAAAGGCTAACTCAGTTCCGCCTTCCGGCAAGCCTTGGTCGCTCACGCAGTGGGAAACCGCAAATGAGCGCGAATGGACACAAATAAAGACCCCTCCAATAGGAAGCTCCCTCGGACTTCTGGGATTATTCGCGGTTAAAAAAGGGTTCAATCGCGTGGGTCCGCCGAAACCCGCCGGGCCAGCCAGAAGCGGCATTCGTCGGCGAAATCGAGCACGGCGCGCGATTCGTGGGCCACCTCCCGGCGCATGGCGTCAAACTCGTGACGCCAGCCGGCGGCGGCAAGATCGGCCAGAATCTCGTCCCGAGAGGGCAGATGCATGAACGTCCGGCCGGATTCGTCTTCGAAATAGCGGTCGCCGAAATCGACGAGCTGCGAATCCTGCTCGCCGCGCGCCCAGCGGTCCGCTTCCAGCCGCCACATCGCGCGTTCGGCCGGCGAGGCGTCCCGATCGTGCGTGGTGAAAAGGAAGGCCGCGCCCGGCCGGCAGACGGCGTGCAGCTCGCGCAGCGCTTGGCGGCGGTTCTCGCGGCCGGGAATTTGCATCAGGCCGTTGAAAAGGAACAGCGCGCCGGCATAGCCTTCGTCGGCTGGACGGTGGGGTCCCGGACCGGGGATTTCGGCCAGGTGGGTGACATCGGCATTGAAAAAACGGATTTCGCGCGCCGCCCGCTCGGTCGCGAGATCGCGCGCCTGGTCGAGAAGTTCTTCGGCAAAATCGAAGGCGGCCAGGTGATGATAACCTAGCTCCCACAAGCCGAGGGTCACGCGGCCGGCCCCGCAGCCGGCCTCGATCAGCGGGGCGGTTAGATCGGGGAAGAAACGCCTGATGAGAATGCGTTCGGACTCCCACAGACCCAGAAAATGCGCCGCTCGCGCATAGTGGATGACGGCGAGCGGGTCGTTGAAATCGGCTCGGACGGTATCTTTGGTGATTTTATTCATACCGGGTGCGTGGTGGTTTCA
>JBEKQH010000264.1:0-3830 GCA_049519915.1 Opitutaceae bacterium | reverse complement strand
AGGTCGTGTTCACCGGGAGAACGATCGGACACTTGTAGGACGTCGCGCTCCCGGCCACGCTGGTTTGCAGAATGATCTTGAGCGTATTCACGTTCCAAAGCTGGAGCGTATAGGATTTGGCCCCCAGCACCGGATCCCAAGTAAAGGTCGGCGTGGTGGTCCCGGTGCGTTGCACTTCATTGCTCGGGAACGAACCGGGGTAGAGGATCCGCGGACAAGGCGGGGTGTAGTCGGCATATTGCGGAGAGGCCGACTCGCTGTTTTGCGTAAACTCGCACCAACCGGTGGCCGAGCTATCCACCCAGCCACTGGCCGCGCTATAGGTATACGACGTTATTTCATAGTAATAAGGCGTGTTGTAGGCGAGGGTGGCGTTGTGTGCGTTGTTGCCGGATCCGTTTCTAAACGTGAATTCAAAGTCCGGACCGAGCGTTTGCACAATGTTCGCAGGACTGCCCGGCGAATTGATCTCGGTCTCCGCAAAATTGAGGGCGGTTTGCTGGACGCCGTTCGTGGACCAAATGGCAATCCAATCCGAGTTCCAGTTCGTGGGGAACAAGGACTCTCCAGAATAGTATTGCCCAATATCCATCCACTCGAAAGCGATGTCGTTGTAATTGACCGCATAATCATCGCCGTCCGTGACCGCCACCCAGTTGCCGACGGTGGACGCCGGGCGGACCAAAACGACATCGGGAGAAGTGGCCCAGGCGGCAGAGCTTGTGAGCAAGGCGGCGGCGAAAAGGAGACGACGGACAAACGGGCGGCGGAGGGCCCGGACGGAAGCATGTGACAATTGCATGTTTATGAGCTGTTGATGATTTATGTTTATTTAGCTGGTCGACCTTCTCCGCTGGACACAAAGAAGCCTTCCCACCGCGATCATAGTAAATCATCTGCCATGAAAGGATAGCCCCCAAAACTAGGGACACCCAGGCAGCGGCTCCGAGGGTCGTTCCCCTGGCGCATGGGACCGGGAAGGCCGCGACCTCGGCAGACGATGTTCGCCTCCGTCGTTTCTTCCGTCACACCACCGTTGTATTTGGAATGACCGTGCCCTTGGGCACAATGAGGATGCCCTCACGGACGACAATGCCATGGGCGTAGGTCCCGTCGGGTTTGCCGTCCGGAGAAAGTTTCACGTCGTCGCCAATGCGGGCGTTCTTGTCGATGATCGCCTTCTCGATATGGGCATTCCGGCCAATGCCGATGTGCGGCCGGCCGGCATCGGCGTCCGCCTCGATTTCCTCCGGGGTCTGATAAGCGTCCGCGCCCATCATGACCACGTCCTCCATATGGGTGCCTTCACCCAAAAACGAACGGATGCCGATCACGCAGCGCTTGAGCGCGCTGGCGGTCAGGATGGAACCGTCGCCGACGATGGCATGGTCGAGCGCGCAACGGTTTATCTTGGCCGGCGGCAGAAAATGGTGCGCGGTATAGACCGGCTTGGTGGCATGGAAGAAATTGAAGGGAGGCAGGGGCTGGGCCAGGGCGAGGTTGGCCTCGTAAAACGCGCGCACGGTGCCGATGTCCTCCCAATAGCCTTCAAAAATGTAAGGGAAGAGCTTCGCTCGGCCGGGCAACCCCGGAATGATCTCCCGGCCAAAATCCGCCATGGTGTTGTCGAGCGCCGCCGCCAGCGTCTCCCGGTTGAAAACATAGATGCCCATCGAAGCCAGGCAGTACTTCACCCCGGGAACCGCCTTCTTGAGATGATGTTCCAGCTTTTCATTGAGCACGAGATCGGCAATGACCGCCGGATCTTTCGGTTTCTCCACAAACGTGGAAATCGTAAGGTCATCCGCCACCCGCATCAATCCCAGGCCTTCGACCTGCGCGACGGGGACAGGCTTGGCTGCGACCGTAACGTCCGCTCCGGTGGAAATGTGCTGGTCGAGGATCCGGCGAAAATCCATCCGGTAGAGCTGGTCGCCCGATAGGATCAATACGTAATCGTGAGGGAACGTGCGGAAATGGATGAGGTTGCGTCGCACGGCGTCGGCCGTGCCCTGGTACCAATTCTCGCTCTTGTGGGTCTGTTCGGCCGCGAGGATGTCCACAAAGCCGCCGCCGAACGGATCGAAGTTGAACGCGGTCTGCACGTGGCGGTGCAAGGACGCGGTATTGAACTGCGTGAGCAGAAAAATGCGGTTGATGTCGCTGTTCAGGCAATTGCTAATGGGAATGTCCACCAGCCGGTATTTGCCCGCGAGTGGCACGGCGGGTTTGCAACGTTCCTGCGTGAGCGGATGGAGGCGGGTACCACGGCCGCCGCCCATGATGACGGCGAGGACGGATTTTGTGGGATTCATGGCGTTAAGGGTATAGCTTGCACGACGTTTGCCGACGCGGGTAGTTTCGCCAGCCAAAAGAATAAAATTATGTGTGGCATCGTCGGATACGTAGGAAAGCAACGCGCAGCGGACATCTTGCTCGAGGGCCTGAAACGCCTCGAATACCGCGGTTATGACTCCGCCGGCCTGGCCGTGCAACAGGGGGGCCAGTTCGCCGTCGTGAAAAAAATCGGCCGGGTCGACAATCTCGTGCGTGAGACCGCGCACCATCGGCTGGGCGGCAACTCGGGCATCAGCCACACCCGTTGGGCCACGCACGGCGGCGTGACCGACGCCAACGCCCATCCGCACGTCAGCAGCGACGGGAAACTGGCCCTCATCCACAACGGCGTCATCGAAAACTACGCCGCCATTAAAAAATTTCTCCTCAGCAAGGGCTATACGTTCAAGTCGGAAACCGACACCGAGGTGCTTTGCAACCTGATCGCCTATCATTATGCCAAGGAGACGACCGGGACCAACGGGCATAGCCGATTCCTGGAAAGCGTGCGCAAGACCCTGCACCACGTCGAAGGGACCTACGGCATCGCCGTCCTTTGCACCGACACACCGGACGAACTCGTCGGCGCGCGCAAGGGCTCGCCGCTCATCCTGGGGGTGGGCGACGGCGAACATATTCTGGCCAGCGACGCTTCCGCGCTCATCAGCCGGACCCAAAATGTCGTCTATCTCAAGGACGGCGAACTGGTGCATCTGACGCCGCGCACTTTTTCCATCACCACGCTCGACCAGGCCGGCGTCTCACCCGTGGTGGACCGCATCACCTGGTCGGTCGAAGACGCCGAACTCGGCGATTATTCGCATTTTATGGAGAAGGAAATTTTCGAGCAGCCGCAGGCGCTTGAAAATACCATGCGCGGCCGTTTCAGCGAGGACGGAAGCACGGCCAATTTCGGCGGCCTCAACCTCACTCCGGCGGAATTTCGCGACACCGACCGCTTTGTTTTCTGCGCCTGCGGATCCGCCTGGCACGCCAGCCTGGTGGCCGAACATCTGATCGAGCGTTTCGCGCGGGTCTCGGTCGAAGTCGACTACGCCTCCGAATTCCGCTACCGGAACATGCCGCTCGATGCGCGCACGCTCTTTTTCTTTATCAGCCAATCAGGCGAGACCATCGACACGCTCGCGGCCATGCGCGAGGCGAAACGCAAGGGCTACCGGGTGCTGGCGATCAACAATGTCGTCGGTTCGACCATCGCCCGCGAGGCGGACGGCGGCATCTACCAGCACGCCGGCCCGGAAATCGGCGTGGCCTCGACCAAGGCCTTCACCTCCCAACTGCTGCTCGGCGCCATGATCGCCCTCTACGTCGCCCGCATGCGCGACATGAGCTTCAGCGACGGCGTCCAGTTCGTCCAGGCGCTCAAGGAGGCGCCCGCGCTTGTCAAAAAAACGCTGGAACAGGCCGCGCACATCCAGGCCATCGCCAAACGCTACGCGGGCTACAACGACGTTCTTTTCCTCGGACGCCTT
>JBEKQH010000263.1:0-3833 GCA_049519915.1 Opitutaceae bacterium | reverse complement strand
CGCGGAGGCGCATAAGAATTTGGGCCTCGCTCTCTTGAATGTGCCTGGCCGGCAGCCTGAAGCGATCAAGCATTTTCAAGCCGCCGTGCAAATCGGACCGAACTCGGCCGAAGCACATCATGATCTAGGTGACGCCCTGATGGGCGCTCCTGGGAAATTGCCCGAAGCAATCGAACAATACGAGACGGCGTTGCGGATCGATCCCGAGCTTGCGGTTGTGCAAAACAATTTGGGCTGCGCATTGGCCTCTGCACCGGGACGGATGTCCGACGCCATCGCCCATTTCCAGGCCGCGCTGCGCATCAATCCGGATTACGCGGAGGCCCACAAGAACCTCGGTTTGGCTCTCTTGACAATTCCAGGCCGGCAGATCGACGCAAAAACCGAGTTCGCAACGGCCCTGCGGATCGATCCCGCCCTGGAAGCCGCTCGACAACAGCTGGAGCAATTGAGCCGTTCCCCTTCGGGCTCTGCGCACTGACGCCCGGCGGGCGAGAGAGGCATCCCGCTGGCTCTCCCCGGCGTCATTTTAAAACCATTTCTGGACGTTTTTGGAAGAAGCCGTACGATAGCTTTTCCACACACCACCTTTAAACTGGCCCATCTTTGAGAGCGCAATCTGACATCGGACCGATCGGAGAAACAAGCCAGGGGCGGCCGGATTTTGATCCGGCCGAAGTGCAATCCGCCGTCGCCAGATCGCGCGACTACCTTTTTTCGCAACAGCATCCCGACGGTTCCTGGTGCGGCGAACTCGAGGCCGACTCCATGCTCGAGGCCGACTATATCTACCTGCACACGCTGCTGGAGAGCGGCGACCGCGGGCGCATGAACCGAGCGCTCACCGAAATCTTGCGCTGCCAAAACGAGGACGGCAGCTGGAGCCTCTACCCCGGGGGACCGGGCAATATCTCTCTCGCGGTCAAATGTTACTTTGCCTGCAAGCTGATGGGGATGAACGCGAGCGACTCGCGGCTGACCCAGTGCCGCGAGTGGATTCTGGCCCACGGTGGCGTCGTGGAATGCAACACCTTCACCAAGATTTATCTCTGCTCGCTGGGCCAATACGATTACGATGCGGTGCCGGCCATTCCGCCGGAAATCGTCCTTTTCCCCAATTGGTTCTATTTCAATATCTACGAGATTTCCTCCTGGTCGCGCGGCATCCTGGTGCCCTTGGCGATCATCTACGCCAAGAAACCGTTTAAACGAATCCCCCCGGAACAGGGCATCGACGAATTGTTTGTCGGCGGCCGCGCCCACGCCCATCTGCGCCTGCGCCTGAACCGCAAGGCCCCGTTGTCCTGGCGCAACGGTTTCCTCGTATTGGACCGGCTGCTCCATTGGGCGGAGGCCATCCACCTCCACCCGCTGCGCAAACTGGCCTTGCGCCGCGCGGAAAAATGGACGCTGGAGCGATTGGAGATGTCCGACGGCCTGGGCGCCATTTATCCAGCAATGCTGAACGCCATTGTCGCATTGCGCTGCCTGGGCTACGCGGAGGACCATCCGCAGGTGATCCGGGCCCGCGACGAGTTCGAAAAGTTGGGCCTCGAGAAACCGGCCACCGCGGAGGAGCCCGAAGCCACATTTCGCATGCAGCCCGCCGTCTCGCCCGTGTGGGACACCGCCCAAGCCGTTTACGCCTTGGGCGAGGCCGGCGTGCCGCGCAGCGATCCGCGGCTAATCAAGGCCGTGGATTGGCTGCTGTCCAAGGAAGTCCGCCACCTGGGCGACTGGGCGGAAAAGGTTCGGAACGTCGAGCCGAGCGGCTGGTATTTCGAATATCGCAACGAATTTTATCCCGACACGGACGACACCGCACAAGTCCTGCTCGGCCTCAACCAGGTCGATCATCCCCGCGAGGATACCCTGCGTAAGGCGGCGCAGCGCGCGATCGATTGGGAGTTCGCCATGCAATGCAAGAACGGCGGCTGGGGCAGTTTCGACAAGGACTGCACCAAAATGATCTTCGAGAACATCCCCTTTGCGGATCACAACGCGATGCTGGATCCGCCAACGGTCGACATCACCGGACGCATGTTGGAAATGCTGGCCGTTTACGGTTACACTCGGGACGACCAGCGGGTGGAGAAAGCGGTCGGCTTCATTTTGTCCCAGCAGGAGCCGGACGGCAGCTGGTTTGGCCGTTGGGGCGTGAATTATATCTACGGCACCTTTTTGGTGCTGCGGGGGCTTGCGGCCATCGGCGTCGATCGTGACACGCCGCCGTTTAAGCGGGCGGCAGAATGGATCCGCCTGGTGCAAAACTCCGACGGCGGATGGGGCGAGACCTGCGGCAGCTATGACGACCCCGGCACGCGCGGTCAGGGCCCGAGCACGCCGTCCCAGACGGCCTGGGCGTTGCTGGGACTTTTGGCCGCCGGCGACCATCGGTCCGATTCCGTCGCCAATGGAATTAAGTGGCTTATCACCCATCAGATGCAAGACGGCAGTTGGGACGAATCCACCGGCGAAGGGCCCAAACGCCAATCCCGGTACACCGCGGCCGGTTTTCCCAAAGTTTTTTATCTGGCGTATCACTTATATCGACAATACTTCCCGCTACTAGCCCTTGCCGGCTATCGGCAGGCCTTGGAACGCACCACCTAACTCCGCCTCAGCGCTTAAAACGCCACCACCCAATTCAACATGGCCGTCCCAATTTCCCAAATGTTCACCGTTGCCAGCTACGTGCTGAAGAACCGTTTGGCCGGCAACAAACGTTACCCACTGGTCCTGATGCTGGAGCCGCTGTTCCGCTGCAATCTGGCCTGCGCCGGCTGCGGAAAGGTCCAGTATCCTCCCCATATTCTCAAGAAGCAGCTCACGCCCGAGCAGTGCTTTGCCGCGGTGGAGGAGTGCGGGGCGCCGATGGTTTCGCTGCCCGGCGGCGAGCCGCTGTTGCACCCGCAGATCGTCGAAATTGTCAACGGCCTTGTCGCGCGGAAAAAATACGTCTACCTGTGCACTAACGCGCTGAAGCTCAAGGAACGCCTGCCGGAGTTTACCCCGTCGAAGTACCTCACGTTCTCGGTCCACTTGGACGGACAGCGCGAACATCACGACTTTTCCGTCTGCCGCGAAGGCGGCTACGACATTGCCATCGAGGCCATCAAGGAAGCGGTCAAACGCGGCTTCCGCGTCACGACCAACGCCACGTTCTTCGACGGCACCGACCCCAATTCCGTGCGGGGATTCTTCGACGAAGTGATGGACATGGGGGTCGAGGGCATCGTCCTTTCGCCCGGCTACAGCTACGACAAAGCACCCGACCAGAACCATTTTATGGGCCGCGCCCGCGCCCGCCGGCTGTTCCGCGCCATCCTGTCCAACCGCAAGGGTAACTGGAAGTTCAACATGTCGCCGCTGTTCCTCGAATTCCTGATGGGCCAACGCACCTACGAGTGCACGCCGTGGGGTTCGCCCGCCTACAACATCTTCGGCTGGCAACGTCCCTGCTATCTTTTGCAAGACGGCTACGCGGAAACCTTCAAGGAATTGCTTGCGACCACAAAGTGGGAAGATTACGGCGCGGCCAGCGGCAATCCCAAGTGCGCCAACTGCATGGTGAGTTGCGGATATGAACCTTCCGCCGTCATGGACGGCTTCAGTTCTTTGAAGGGGTTCTGGGGCATGGTGCGCGGAAACTTCAAAAAATATCCCGACGCGGCCGCGCTAAAGCTACTGGAAGAAGCCGCCGCTCATGGCTCGACCGAGACGACGCAAACGGTCAAGACCGACCGGCACGTGGAGGAGACCTGCGCATGACCGTCGAAACGCGCAAATACACGTTGGCCCAAATCGAGGCGCTGGAAGTGGCGTCGGGCGCC
>JBEKQH010000262.1:0-3878 GCA_049519915.1 Opitutaceae bacterium | reverse complement strand
CTCGTCCCCGGCCGGCGCCACCGCCTCAAGCGGGTCGTCCTCCACCGTCAGACGGACCAGCCGCGCGGCTAGTCCGTCCCACGCCGGGGTCCGCGAAGGCGGTGTCCGTTCGAATAAGACCACGAGCCCGACCAGGGGGGCGAGCATGAGGAACGTGTGAATGTGAAACAGGGGGAGGAACGCGACCAACCCGAGAAGAAAATAGAGGCGCCGGTCGGTCAGCGCGTTTTGGCCGTATCGGCGGTAGAGGGCCGTCAAGACGAGCATCGCCAGGGGAAATCCGAAGAGAAACGGCAGCTGCGGCTGGAAAAAGTCGATAATGACATTGAGAAAATTGTAGTAAGGATAGGTGATCTGGTCCTGGATCTTCTCCCAGGATCGGAGCGAGAAGGGTACGCTGCCGGCGGGATACCCGGCCACCGCAAACGCCAAGTTGATGATCCCGATGTGGCCGAAGAAGAACAGCAAAGAAGCAAAAACGGTCCCGGCGCGGCTCTTGAGGACGGAATATAAGAAATGGCAGGTCAAGGCACAGAGGGCGAACGCGAACAGCACCATCGGAATTTTAAAACTGTAGAAAAGCGAGAAGCCTCCCTGGCACAGGATGGCCGAAAAGAAGTCGGCCATGAAATGATAGCTCAGTTTGGCGGCGGCCGATTGCGGATTCAGCGGGGGAAAAGCGCTCTGCTCCATGAAGGCCGACACCGTGCCCATATGGTAGGCAAGATCCTGGGTATTGCCGCGAAACAGGATGTCGCCGTCGCGATTCACCCAAACGCAGATCGCGAAATACCCCGTGATAAGAAGCGTGGGAAAAAAACTCGCCTGCCAGAAACGCCGGTCGAAGGTGCCGAGCGAAACGAACCAGGCGAAATTTCGCCGCCGAAAGATCCAAGCCGAAAGATTGAAGGCGAGCATCAGGCCCACGCCGCCGACGACCGTGCCGGCATGAAACCCGAAAGCCAACGCGAGCAGGAAGACGGCCCATGTGCTCCAGAAGCAGCCAAGGATGATGGCCGCCGCCAGGCGCACGGGAAAGTCGCCGCGGCTGACGGAAAACTCCTCATCGAGCACGAATCCGGTCCATACGAGGCAAAGTAGAAATATAATACTGAGCATGGTCGTCAGCGGGTGGTTGGCATTTTTGGTTTAAACATCAGGGGTAGGGCGGATTATGCTTAATCCGCCGTCTGTCATTCCGAGGGAAACGAGGAATCTCTGGTCGTATGAGATCCTTTGCCTTCGCTTCTATGAAACAGCCACGGTTTCTTTCCCGTCGGGGGTAAAACTCCATTTCGCGTTGGGAGCTGCCAATGAACTTGGTGCAGGCGGTGTCTCCATTTGTCATCCAGAGCGCCAGCGAAGGATCTCACAAGATCGAAAATATACGTGAGATTCCTCGCCAGGCTCGGAATGACAATGAGAAGATGCGTCGAGTCTAAACAGTTCATTGGCTTGTTCCAGGCAACCCCGACAAGTCGGGGTTGCTTAGGGTCTCGAAATGACAATCCAGAGACCACCGGCGCGTTAGGGATGACGCACCCCACCTCTCCTTCGCAAGCAGCGGCCTTGTTCATCGCCCCAAAAGGTAAGCCCGCAGATTCAACGCATCGAGGGCCGCATGACGGTCATCCGTCCACACGGTGGTGTTACCCGGCGGTTCGGGGGCGTACGTCGTCACGGTGCGGGTCACCCGGTTGTTGTCCTCCCCGGCGGGGAGCCAGGCCGTGACTGACCCGAGCTGTTCGGGGCGGCAGACCAGGATATATTCGGTGTTGGTCGGATCCCAATCGCTCTGTCGGTCGGCCGCGGTCCCGCTGATTTCAGTGGAAACGTCGACGGCCGACCATCCGAGGGTATTCGCGGTCGCGCCGATAATCGGGAAAAGGGCGCTGAAGCGGTTGGTCGCGTGGATCGCGAGCAATCCCTGACGCTTATTCAGCCGCGAAAAATACGCCGCCAGGGCTTCACGGGTCAGCAGGTGCGGGGGAATCCCGTCGCCGCTGAACGCATCGACGACGATGAGGTCATAGTCGGCCGCCGATGTTTCGAGACCCTTCCGCCCGTCCTTTTGCTCGATCTCAATAGTCCCCTTGGAATCGGATAGGTAGGTGAAAAAATCGTGCGCGATTCGAATGGCCTTTGGATCGATGTCCCAGAAGTCGACGTGGTCGCCGGGCCGGGCGAAGGCCGCGAGAGTGCCAGCGCCGAGGCCCACCGCGCCAATCCGAACGGACGGATGGAGCCGTTGTAGTCCCTCAATGACCCGGCCCGCACCCGAATTTTCCGTGTAATACAGGGTCGGGTGACGGCGCGTCTCGGCATCGGTGGTGATCTGGGAGCCGTGGGTGGTGGTTTCATTCGAGAGGACGACTCCGTTGGCCACGGACCTCACGGTGGTGCATCCATAGATATTGCGAAAACGCCGGACGCGAACCGCCCCGGCGGCCTCATCATGCGTTTGTTGCAAAACCAGGCCGCAGACGGGCGCGAGCACGATGACGATCGCGATCGCCGCCGCCAAAGCGTCGCGGCGGGGGATGAAAAGGAGCAGTCCGAGGGTCAGCCACACACAGGAAACGACGAGAAATTCCGAGGGGCGCAGGAACAGGACCGGCGCGCCCAGGCTCGCCAACAGGCCGCCGAGCACTCCGCCGGCGGCCAGGCTGAGATAGAAGAAATCAAACCGTTCTTTCGGACGGCTTTCATAAATAAGACCATTGCCGAAGAAACTGCCGGCGGCCGATAGCGACATGAGCCAGAGGACCGCATGGGTGTCCACGGCGGCGTTGCTTACGCCCTTCGTGAGCATGAATCCGGTGAGGCTGATCGCCAGCCAGAGCAGGCACGCGCGCGTGAAGCGCGGCGTCCATCCGCCCGAAAACGTGACCAAAAAGCTCAGCAAGTAGGCGCCAAACGGCCCCGTCCAGGCCAGCGGACTGGACCCGATCTCCGCGGTGATATGGTGGGTCGCGCCCAGCATGCCCAGACAAGTGAGCGCGCTCAAACTGGTCCATTTTGCCGCTTGGGCCAGAGTAACCGGATCGAAGATGGGCCCCGCGGCCGGTTCGGCGACAGAAGCGGGATCGTCAGAACGGAGATAGGCCAGTCCGCTGGCGACGATGAGTGCGGCGAACCCAAAGAGTAACCCGCGCCAAACAGACATTTGATCCGAGAGGCCGATGGCTCGCTCGATCGTGAAAGGGTACAAAATGACCGCCGCCAGCCCGCCGGCGTTGGAGAACGCGTAAAGATAATAAGGCACCGCTTGTCCGCGGCGCCGCATCCAGCCGTGCATCAAAGGGGCCGAACTGAAAAGCAGGACCATCGCGGGTAGGGTGGCCAGCGCGAGAGTCGACACGATTCCGCCGAGGCCCGTCCAGGGGCTTCGTTCCACCCAACCCAGCCAGGTGAAGAGGATCCCGACGAGCGCAAGGCCAGCCGTGACAGATACTTGCGTGAACGGTCGACGTCGAAGCAGCCAGACGGCCCAGACGTAACCCAGCAAGAGCGTGAGTTGAAAATAGAGCATCACCCCAAGCCAGGTCGAGGCGGCGCCCCCTTGCGCAGGCAGCAACATCTTGCCCACCATCGGTTGTACCGCGAAGGCTAGGAAAGCCGCCAAGGGCACGACCGCGCTGACGATCCAGAAAAGCACCTTGGAAAAAAAAAGGGTGGGATCGGAAAAGATATTGAGGCCGGGCAACGGTTTCATGCGGGGAACGTCGGCTAGAGCGGTTTAATAAATATTGTAGCCACCAAGGATCACAAAGAACGCAGAGAAAGGAATTGTTTTTGAAGATGCACTTTTCTTTGTGGTCTATCGTGGAAAAAAACCTGGCTGGCCGCTGACCAAGCCAATGAACTGTTTCGCGCGG
>JBEKQH010000261.1:0-3891 GCA_049519915.1 Opitutaceae bacterium | reverse complement strand
TTCTCCGCGATCCATCCGCCGTCGAAATCCGGCGTAATATCAAACTGTGATGATCATCTATAACCAGGAAACCGAACTTTTGGTTCTCGAGGCCATCCTGCCTTATGTGGAGCCCATTTTCGTCGACGTCGGTGCGGAAAAAGGGGCCTTTTCCGAGTGGTTGGCCGCCCGGGGGATGGCGGGATTTGCCTTTGAGCCGCTGGAACGACATGCCCCTTTTCTCCGAGGGCTCGCCGCCCGGACCTCGGTCCAGTATTTTACCTGTGCCATCGATGCGGCCGACGGTGAACGCGATTTTCACATCGCCACCGACGAAAATGGAAAGACCCTGGATTATTTTCATTCCCTGCAACCACTGCAAGATGACAAAAAGGTGCGACACACCCAGGCCGTGCGGGTCACCTGTCGCAGCCTGGGCAGCCTGGTGCGCGAGGGCACTTTGCCGGCTCAGGTCGGCGTCCTAAAAATCGATACGGAAGGCAACGATTGGCGGGTGATGCAGGGCCTGGGATCGCTGAAGGCCCGGATCTTGATGGCGGAATATTTTACCGAAGGCATTTATGCCGGCTGGGTCGATGCGGCGCCCGAAAAACTCATGGCCATGGCCGCGAGCCTGGGTTATACCCATTGCATTGCGGTTCGCCGCCAGATCGACAGCTTGGAGCGGATTACCTACCAGCCGCTGGCCTTTCTTCCCGGCGAATGGGGCAATCTGATCTTCATGGACAGCCGCGTATTCACGCAAGGCCGCTCCGCCCTCGCGGTCCTCTTGGCCCGGGCCGAGCAGAAGGTATCGTCAAAAATAGAGGAGCTCCAATCCATCTGCGACGAACGCCAGGCCTTGATCACGCAGTTGCACGAAGCCTGTGCAACGTTGCGCGCTTCGGCGCCTCGCTCCTGACGTCCCCGCCGTCCAGGCCCCTCTTCGCTACAATCTCATATGGGAGCCATCACCTTCACCATTGACCCTCAGCTGGTGGGCGAGCTGCGCCGGCATCTGCCCTTCACGACGTTCGTGGAAACCGGCACGTTTCGCGGCCAGACCTTGGACCTCGTCCAGCCGTGGTTCGACGAATGTATTTCCGTGGAGCTCTCGGACGAGCTTTTTGCGGCGGCCCAGCGACGCTTTTCGGCCGTCCCTAATATCCATTTGTATCACAGCGACTCGGCCCAATTTCTTCGCGAAAACAAAGCACGCTACCAAGGGAAGTCGGTTTTATTCTGGCTGGACGCCCATTGGTGCGCCGGCGGCGAGAGCGGCGAAAAATCGCAATGTCCGCTGCTTGAGGAACTGGCCGCCATCGGAACGTTGAACCGCCAAAGCGTCCTGCTGATCGACGACGCCAGGCTTTTTCTGGCGCCGCCTCCCCTGCCCCATGAGATTTCCGATTGGCCCGACTTTGACTCGATTCTGCAGCGACTGCGCCAACTGAGCGACGCGCACGCGGTGGTCTGCTTCAACGATGTCATTCTCTTCGCGCCGCAATCCGTTCAGCCGCACCTGCGCGCGTTCCTCCATGAGCACGCGGCCGACCAGCTCCAGATCAACGACAAGTCGCGGCATTACGATGAGATTCTCGCCCAGGCGCAGGCCAAGGACGTCGAAATCGCCGCCCTCAAGAATTCCGCCAACGAGATTCTCGCCCAGGCCAAAGCCAAGGACACCGAAATCGCCGCGTTAAAAATATCCGCCGACGAGATTCTCGCCCAAGCCAAGGCCAAGGACACCGAGATCGCCGCCCAAAAAAAAGCGTCGGATGAACGCGGACGACTCGTCATCGGACAAAAGCGGCGTCTGGAGGATCTCCAGGCCCAAGTCTCGCAACTCCAAGCTTCGCTGGCGACCCGCGACGACGCCATCGCCCGCCTCGAGCAATCGGCCGGTGAACGGAAAGTTTCGATCGATTCCCTCAAGTCAAAACTTGCGCTTGAGAGCACCGGCCGGGAAAAGAACCTTGAAGCCGAAGCGATTGAGCTGCGCGCCTCGGCGCAGAACCAGGCCAACAGCCATTGGCCGGTTGAGCAGGCCAAATATTTCGGCCGGCAACTGGCCGAGAAGGAAGCGGTCATCCAATCGCTGCACCGGGCGAACCTCGCGCAGGAAAAGCTTATCCGCCTGCTGGCCGCCAACACCACTTCGTGGACGGCCATACCCTACAAGTTTTGGCTGGCGGCCCAGGCCTTCGCGCAGGCGAAAATTATTCGCCCGCTCGGCAAGCGGATCTTTAAAAGAGTGGTGGAGAATTATTGGATGCAGATCGGCGTGTTGGAGCACTACGACCCGCGTCCGGTCGCCTGGGACCGCTTTCCCCGACCGCGCCTGCCGCTCGCGCGCCTGCCGCAAATGGCGCTGGTCACCCCCTCGTTCAACCAGGCCGCGTTTGTCGAGACCACGCTCTTGAGCGTATTGGATCAGAACTATCCCAAACTGCTCTATGGGGTGCGGGATGGCGGTTCGCGGGATGCCAGCCGGTCGATCATCGAGCGCCATGCGGCCAAGCTTGACCACGCCGAATTCGCACCCGACCACGGACAAGCCGACGCCATCTGCCAAGGGTTCGCCCGGCTCGCGCCCAAACTCGGACCGGACGATGGGATGGCCTGGCTCAATTCCGACGACCTCCTGGCGCCGCACGCCTTGCGCTATGTCGCGGAGTTCTTCGCCGAACACCCCAAGGTCGATGTCGTCTACGGCCATCGCATCATCATCGACAAGACCGGTTATGAAATCGGCCGTTGGGTCATGCCGCGGCACGATCCGCGCTCGCTTGAATGGATCGACTATGTGCCGCAGGAGACCCTTTTCTGGCGCAAGCGCGCCTGGGATCTCGTGGGCGGTCTCGACCCGAGCTACCAGTTCGCGCTCGATTGGGACCTGCTGGCGCGCTTCACCCTGGCCAAGCTGCAGGTGGTCCGTCTGCCCTACTTCCTCGGCTGTTTTCGGGTCCATCACGAACAAAAGACCTGCCAGCACATCCATTCCACCGGCGCGGACGAGATGGCGCGCGTCCGCACCTGTTTTCACGGAGCCGAACGGCAGGGCGACATGGGAGCCATCGACGCTTGGTCGCGCCGAATCCGATTCCAAGGCGCGCTGACCGCGCGTCTGCACGCCTTGGGCATCCGGTGGTGAGAAATAAAAGGGAGCTTGTTTTTCAGAGGACTTATTGGAATCTGTCCCTTTTACGCTCACATGCCCGCCTTGTTCTTGGTCGTCGCGCTGTTCCTTTATCTGGCCTTCGTTGGCCAAGCGGTCGTGAGCTTGCTGCGTCCGCGGCTGGGCGTGTTGTGGAGCTGGTTTATCGCTCCCACCGTGGGGCTGGCGCTGGTCATGACCCTCGTCACCCATTTGAACGTCTGGGGATGGCCGGTAAAAGCCTTCGGCCCGGAGCTGACCCTCGGTTTGTTCATCGGCGCAGCCGGGGTCCTGGCCTGGAGGCGGCCCGTGCTGCCCTGGCGCGCGCTGACTCCGTTTCTCCTTATTGCCTGCGGCAGTTTGCTCTACTTTGGCTGGCCGGCCCTACGCTTCGGATTCAACTGGGTGTCTTACGGCAACGACGACATGACCAACTATACGTTGGCCGCGGATCGGTTCTTGAACCACGGCTACTACGATGTGCCGACGCTGGCTGATATTAAAGGACGCGACTATACGCAGATTTATTGGTTTTTGCATGCCTTGGGCCAGATCCGGCCAGGCGCGGAGCTGTTGGTTGCATGGGTGGCCTCGACCACCGGGCTGAATGCCCACCAGGCCTTCATGCCGACGATCTTGATGCTCGCCTGGTTGCAGCTTTTTGCGCTCGGCGCGCTCGCGCTGTCCCGCGGACGACACCGGCGCATGGCCCTTCTGGCCTTCCTCCTGCTGGCCACCAGCCCTCTCTTCGGCCT
>JBEKQH010000260.1:0-3898 GCA_049519915.1 Opitutaceae bacterium | reverse complement strand
CGGAGTGGCAGATGGCGCAAGCCGCCGCAGCAATGAACAAGGCTGCCGGCGTCGATGCCGAGGCCTTCCTGCAAAAGATACAGGTTGATACTGCATTCGACAGCGTGCAGAAGGGACTCAACGCCGCGTTTGCGGACCTTCAGGTCAGCTTGCTCGATGAGAAGGGCCTGCCAGGTCCGATGTCCTCCCCGGTCGCCGCTATTTCGAAGGCCGAGGTCAAGCCTCTGCCCGAACCTGGCGGCAAGAACTCCCTCGATCTCAACATCGACATCGACGCAACACCTGTGCCGGCCGTAGCTGGAAGGCGTCCAAGGAATAACTAACCGAAACTTTAACCCGTCCTGTCATGACATCCACCGCATCCACCCCTCAGAAATCACACGTGAAGTTCAAGCTCTTCGCGTTCGTCTTTGTGTTGCTCATCCTGGGTGCGCTGTACGCAATTTCCAATAGCGACAATGAGCCGCAAGGCCCACAGCCGACCTTCCAACCCTAACGATCCTCCTCGCGCCTTTAAACCGTCCGACTCCATGAAGAAACTAACTCTGCTCGCATTCGTGTTCAGCGCCGCACTCAGCGTCACGGCGCAGACGTATCCCGATACCTTTATCAAAGGTGTCCTCAACATCGAGTTCAACACCCGTTATGCCGAAAAGCCGGTCGAGGGCACCACGGACAATTACAGTTTCAGCGTAAACGTCTCCAATAGCGCCAAATTTGCAGGGACGATCAAGCAGCTGCCAACGATCCCCGGCACCCTCTATGGGGTCAAGCAGGCCGGTTGTCTCACGTTTGATCTCAAGACCGATGTCGTGAACCCAAAAAACCCCGAGCAAACGCGCAACGTTGGCAAAATATTCGGTGTGGTTCCCGTAAGCCCGTCCAATGTCTACGATTTCAACAACGGCACGCTTAAGACACAGGTTTTTGCCATCGGCGCCGCCAAGGCGTTCGAAAGCAAATTTAGCGGCCTGGCCCTCGGCAAGCCGCCGACGCCATCCGATGGCGTCCTTTCCTCGCTCAAGAAGGCGGCGATCAACTTCACTAAATCGGTCCACGGGCAGAATATGTCCATTGCGGTGACCAAGTATGACGTCATGCAATTCCAGCAGCACGTGCTTGCGGCCGGCCCCGTCCAAATTTACGGAGACGTGACCGTCAATGGAACGATGCTCTACGACTATGATCGTTCGTCATGGTACTTTCAGCATGTCTCGGTTCAATACTGGGACAATGGGCGCCAGGTGCAAGACAACCTCTCGGGTGACATTCGTTGGGTCGAGGACGACAACCGCAAAACAAACGGCCTCGGCGAGTATGACTTCGACGTGCGCATTAACGAACCACCGCCCAATGAGAGTGCCGTATTTAGCAAGCCCTCCGACGAATCCGCCTTCTTCGATACCGACAATACCATTCAAGGGCTCACGGGAACAATGAAGTACAAGGACACCATGACGAGCGATGGCAACGTTACTGCATCTGCGGTCAATATCGATCTCAAGGGCAACAAGCTCACCAAGCAACAGGCCATGTACCTGTGCAAACTGATTCTGTTCTCGACCGTTGTGCCGTTGAACGCGGAATAAGGGTGCTGACCTCGGCAAGGGGCCGGGGCTCCCACTGACTGCTCCGCGCGAAGTTTTTTCGCTTGTCTCGGCACGGGCCTAAAGCCACTGACGCTTATGGCGCCATTCATTCGTTGGTTGATCGTGAATATCGGCCTGGGCGCCGCGTGTGTGCTGACGGCCGTCGCCCAGGAGTCGTCTCCAGCCAAAGGGGAGACCCCTCCTAAATCCGAGGCCGACGTTGCGACCGCTCCGGTCAAGGAGGCGCGGGTGGTGACCCATCATAAGGTCACGGTCGATGGCGCCACCATCGACTACGATGCTGTCGCGGGCACCTTGACTTTGCGCGACGACCAGGG
The DNA here is from genome assembly GCA_049519915.1 of Opitutaceae bacterium. Taxonomy (GTDB): domain Bacteria; phylum Verrucomicrobiota; class Verrucomicrobiia; order Opitutales; family Opitutaceae; genus DASRHD01. The sequence continues at coordinate 1,971 of JBEKQH010000260.1, read as the reverse complement.
GAAGCCGGAAGCGAGCATGTTCTATGTCGCTTACGTCGTCGACCGCGGTGCGGGCGATTCTCGGCGTCCGATCACGTTCTTTTATAACGGGGGGCCTGGTTCGCCGAGCATTTGGCTGCATCTGGGGAGTTTCGGGCCGGTTCGGGTGGTGACGGACGCGCCGGAGGCCACGCCGGGCGCGCCGTTTAAACTCGAGGCCAATAGCGGAACGTTGCTGGGGAAAACCGACATGGTATTTCTGGACGAAATTGGCACGGGCTATTCGCGGAGCCTGGGTGACGCGAAGGATGAGAAGTTTTGGGGCGTCGATTCCGATATCGATTCTTTCGCGCAGGCGATCACACGATACCTTACCCTCAACAACCGGTGGAATTCCCCGAAATTCCTGTTCGGCGAGTCCTACGGGACGACGCGTTCGGCGGGTCTGGTCTTTGCCCTGCAGAAACAAGGGGTGCAGTTTAATGGCGTCACCCTTCTGTCTTCCATTCTCAACTTTGGGGTGGCCGACTCGGGGTTCGACCGAGCGTATGTGAGTTACCTTCCCAGTTATGCCGCCGCGGCCTGGTATCACGGTAAGATCAATCCCAAGCCGGACGACCTCGGAAAATTTCTCGGCGAGGTTCGCGCCTACGCTGGCGGTCCCTACCTGCTGGCCCTTGACCAGGGCCAAAACTTGTCGGCGGCCGACGAAGACGCCGTGGCCCGGCAACTCAGCGTTTATACGGGGCTTTCGGCCGAGTTTCTGAAAGAAAACCGGCTGCGGGTGACGCCTGACCGTTTCCGGAAGGAGCTGCTGCGCGATCAGCATCGCACGATCGGTCGCTACGACTCCCGCTTTCTGGGGATCGATGCCGACGACGGCGGTGAAGGCCCCGAATTTGACCCAGCCGCCGTCTATACAAGCGGGCCGATCGTGGCTGGGTATCACGATTACATTTCCACGCAGCTGAATTATCACGGCGAACTCAACTACCGGCTCAAGGCCATCGATCTTTTTAAGAAATGGGACTGGCACCACCGGCCGCCGGGATCCTCTGAGCCAGAACAGCAGGCGGACGTAGCCCTCGACCTGGCGGCCGCGCTGCGCGCCAACCCGCATTTGCAGCTCTTGTCCCTGAACGGGTGGTACGACATGGCGACGCCGTTCTTCCAAACGGAGTACGACATCAGCCACATGTATCTCGATCCGAGCCTGCGCGACCACGTCCACTTCGCCTATTATCCTTCCGGCCATATGGTCTATCTCGATCCGGCGGCCCTCAAACAAATGAAGGCCGACGTGGAGCATTTTTACGACGAAGCGGCTCCGCCTACGCCCTAGCAGCGTGTCGGGCTTCGCCCCCACGCTGCTATATTAGTTAGATCGCGCGGGCTTATAGGATGACTTATATCTATCGTCTCCTTAAAATGAGTCTCGCTCGATCGGTGGCTTGGGAGGCCTGATTAGATTTACCGGCGACCTCGTGGCAGCCCCCTTTTCTGCGAAATACCTCCGGTCAGAATGAGGTCAGGCTCAACGCGGTCGCCCGGTGTTTTGGCCCCCAAATACTCCCTTAACTTGAACCAGCTGACTCACCTTCCGGCGGCCGTTATCGGTGTTTCCACATGGGCGCAGAAGAAACGAGTTGGCGTGGCCGGACAAGGTCCGGAAAACGGGTGTGACGGTTTATTCGCAGCTCTCGCCCAGCTTTACCCCGTTGAGTTCCGCCGGAGTCCATCATCCGGCGACCGCAGTTTGGACGCATTCGTCGTATTGGATGGCGATCAAGCCAAAGGTTTGGCCGCCGCGGTCGACGGGTTGCCGTCGCTGGTCATGGGCGAACGAGCGGGGGCGCCCCAGGTGCTTGTCCCGGGCGACGTGCGGTTTGGCGCAGCCGCCGTTCTCGCCGCATGCCTGCATAATCAGACGATGTTGCGCGAGGAGTCGCATCGCCCCTCTATTCTCTCCGTCCAACCGGGCGATGAAGTCAT
>JBEKQH010000259.1:0-3899 GCA_049519915.1 Opitutaceae bacterium | reverse complement strand
AAGTGGAACTCAACCGCACCGACTGGACCGATGGATCCAGAAACGCCCGGTCCCAGACCTATCTGACTCCGGGAATCGTCGTTGGCCGGTTTTTGCTGGGCGGGCACTCGAAATTTATTGCGGGGCTTGGCTACCAGACGGCCATTTCGACCCGCTATGCCGCGGGGCCGGCCACACCCACCTTTAACCACAATTGGATACTGTCCGTGCGGACGACGTTCTAATTTAGCTTTTTCATGAAAACCGTAGCCGTCGGAGCAACGCCTTTTTGTCATTTTGACCGAAGTGAAGAATCCCATTGGATAACGAAATGACTCGCGGCGTAATCTCACTAGATTCTTCGCTACGCTCAGAATGACACGAACGGAGCCGAAATTGGATACGATATTTTTTAAACGGCTAAACCACGGTTTGCCCGCCTCGAATACGCGCCGCGCTGCATCCGGTCCCGAATCATGAGACGATTTACGGCAATCCTGCTTCTGTTCCTGCCGCTGGCGGCCCTGGCTGGTGACAAGCTCTTCATCGCGGCCGCGGCCAACTTCGCCTATGTTCTCGATCCGCTGAATGCCGAATTCGAGAAGAGAGAGCCGGGAACGGAGGTGACCGTGGTCACCGGCTCATCGGGGAACTTGGTCGCCCAGATCGAAAATGGCGCGCCCTATGACCTGTTTCTTTCGGCGGACATGGAGTTTCCGGCCGCACTTATAAAGGCCGGCTACGGTGAGAAAGCGTCGCTGACCCGATTCGCCGTGGGACGATTGGTGCTTTGGACGATCAAACCCAACGTTAAGCTATCCTCCGTCGACCAAGCCGTCCGCTCGCCGACCGTGCAAAAGCTCGCTATCGCGAACGTGAAGACCGCGCCTTATGGCCGCGCCGCCAAAGAAGCCCTGGTCAAACTTGGAGTCTGGGCCGCGGCAGAGCCAAAGATCGTCATGGGCGACAATATCACCCAAACCGCCTTGTTCGTGCAAACTGGGAACGCCGACGCGGGCTTGGTCGCGATGTCCCTCGTGCTTTCGCCGAAATTGAAGAGCAAGGGTGCGTGGATCGAAGTCCCTCCCGAACTTTATGCGCCGCTCGACCATGGAGCGGTAATCACCCGGCGCGGGCAGGACAATCCGGCCGCGAAACGCTACTTGGCCTTTTTGTTGAGTCCCGAAGCCCGTCGGATTTTCGAGCGCTTTGGCTATCGCATCCCGAACTAGGGCGTGTTTTTGAAATAAAACGCGTATCGTAAGGAGCGCGTGGGACTAGCCCACGCGCTCCTACCCGAAGGCCATCGCTTGGTCGAAGTCTTCGAGCAAGTCCTCCCCGTCTTCGATCCCGACCGAGACTCGGATCAAACCGTCGCTAATGCCGGCCCGTTCGCGCTCGCCCGGCGTCATCGTTCGGTGCGACGTGCGGCTGGGAACGCAAACCAAGCTTTCCACTCCGCCGAGACTCAACGCGGGCGTGACGACGCGCAACCGGCTCAACAGCCGGTCCACCTCCGCCGGATTGCGCAGTTCAAAGGAAAGCATTCCGCCGAATCCGCGCATCTGGCGCGTCGCGAGGGCGTGGCCGGGATGCCCGGGCAGCCCCGGATAATTCACGTGGGCCACGGCCGGATGACCTTGCAAAAACTGGGCGAGACGGCCGGCGTTTTCGTTGTGCTGACGGACGCGCAAGGCCAGCGTCTTTAAGCCGCGCTCAAGCTGAGAGCAGGCGTGCGCGTCCAAGGTGCCGCCCTGGTTAATCGCGCTTTCGGTCAGCCGGCGAATAATCGCACTAGACGAGACCACGGCCCCGGCGTTCACATCGCTATGGCCGTTGAGATATTTCGTGGCGCTGTGAATGACCGCATCGATACCCAGCGCGATCGGGTTCTGGTTGATCGGCGTGGCAAACGTGTTGTCGATAAAAGTCAGCACGCCACGGGCGCGGCCGAGCGCCGCCACGTGCGCAAGATCGACCATCCGGAGCAGCGGATTGGACGGCGACTCGACATAGATGATCCGGGTGTTTGGCCGCAGGGCGGCCGCGAAGTCGTCCGTGGTCCGGCCAAACGACACGTCGATGCCGAATTTGGACATTTCTGTGGTGACAAAATGATAGGTGCCGCCGTAAAGATCGGCTTGAAAAACGGCGTGGTCGCCGGGTTTCAAATGGGCAAAGAGCAGGGTCGAAATGGCGGCCATCCCGGAACCGAATACCAGCGCGTCTTCACCCTGTTCCAATGCGGCCAGCTTGTGGTTGATCACCCGCTGGTTGGGCGTGTTGAAGTAGCGTGGGTAAACGTTCTCGTTGGCCGGATTGGGATAGGCGTAAGCCGTCGAGGTAAAGATGGGGCTGCAGACACCGCCGGTGGACGGGTCCCGATGCGTGCCGGCATGGAGACAAAGGGTCGACGGGCGGAGCGGAGGTTTTGGCGTTTTCATTGGCAAGGGGCGTGGGAGTCAGGGGCGCGTTGTCGAAAGACAAAGCTCCTTCCTTCGGACTCCTGACGGTGAACGTTGCGGTGTCCGGTTGATTTCAGTCAAGCTTGGGCGCGAGTTAGCCCGGATGCATCACCCCTTTCCATCCGATGATGCATCCGTTGGCTGCGCCGATCGAGCGCAGCCAAGCGACTTTGTCGCGGCTAGCCCCGACGGGGTCGGCCCCCAGGGTGGATCGATCACACGAGGACGGTAGGATCGATCCAGGCTAGAGTGGTTTTGTGCCGAGATTCGTCCCATAGCGCGACCGCACCAAAGCCGATACCCAACCGACAACCGGCCTGAGTTATGGTCGTTGCGCTGCGGCGCAGGGCGGATTGTCCGCCGTCTGTCATTCCGAGGGAAACGAGGAATCTCCCGGCACGTGAGATCCTTCGCTGGCGCTGCCAATGAACTTGGTGTCTCCATTTGTCATCCAGAGCGCCAGCGAAGGATCTCACAAGATTGGATATATATGTGAGATGGCGGATGTCGCTTCGCTCGGTACCTCGCAAGGCTCGGAATGACAATGAGAAGAAGCGTCGAGTCTAAACAGTTCATTGGCTTGTTCCAGGCAACCCCGACAAGTCGGGCTTGCCGAGGATCTGAAATGCCCGCGGAACGACGCAGGTAGAACCTACGCCCTAGCCTTTCTTCGGCCGCGAATGGACAAATGGAACGGGATGACCATCTTAGCTGCTTCCAGCCCGACCCCTAAATCCGGTTCAACAACGCTTGCCCGATCAACGAGAGGTATGAGCAAACAAATTAAGCCCGAGAGTCTGACGTTCCTGGTGACGCTCGCGGTCGTCGGCGTGCTGCTGACCGTCGTCGGCGCCCTGCTGTCCTGGGCCGCAGAGGTCTTCTGGTCGAACGTCTTTGCGGCCTTGGGCGCGGCCATCATCGGCACCGCGTTCAGCCTATTGATGGCCCGGGTGTTCGAACCCTCGCCGATGAACGAAATTTACCGTCTGCTGAGCATCACCAAGAATTTTCCACTGATCACGGACGATGCGAAGGTGCGGCCCCACCGGCTTAAATATCACGGCTATCTTTTTTCCCACGCGCTCGGCCAGCCGCAATGGAAGTACCGGATCTTCGATTTTACCGAAGACCGCCGGCCGGGATACCTTCACGCCAAGGTCGATGTCTGGGTTCCGACCGAATCGAACCAGGACAAGGAATACCCTGGACATTCGCGTCCGAGTTCAGACCAGGCCCAGGACAAAACCCACGGCGATTACCGGCCAGGCCACCAAGTCTACTGGTACGACGGTTATCTGTGCGATCCCTACCATTTGCTACTGGTGGGCAAACTGGATCCCGAGATCGGCACGGAACCCGACGTTATCCAGATTTTCCCTTTCGGGCTCAAAACCCAGGGAAACGTGATGGCCGGATTGGCCATCCTGGAGACCTCGGACAACAAACACATTGTGA
>JBEKQH010000258.1:0-3910 GCA_049519915.1 Opitutaceae bacterium | reverse complement strand
GCTGATGTTGCGGTTGTCGGTGTTCAGACTGCCGGGTGTGGTGCAGCTGACGCCGGTGAACTCCTCCAGAAGGCGCAGCGTGGATGTGTGATCGAACGGCAGGGAACATATCCCGCCCTTAAAGGTCCAGGGCGAGATGATGATGGTGGGCACCCGGAAGCCGGCCCCGATCGGCTGATAATTGCCCATCGATGACATGTAGAAATAATCCGATGTGTTCGCCGTGGGTTGGGTGGACTGCGGCAGTCCCGGAACGATCGGCGCGACATGGTCGTAGTGGCCGTCATTCTCGTCGTAGGTGAGAATGAAAACTGTCGAAGCCCAGACATCGGGGTGAGCGAGCAAGGCATTGTAGATTTTCGAAATCAGCACCGCGCCGTTCCACGGAGCGCCGGCTCCGTTTTTTCCGCCCGCAGGCCATTCCGCATCGACGATTGGGGGAATCACCCACGAGACCTGGGGCAAGCTGTTACTTTGGATGTCTAAAACCAGTTGGTCGAGCGCGCTGACCGTGGCCGTGGCCGAAACAAAATTAGTCAGATTGCCGCTAGGCATGACCGACGGATTGCCGGAGAACAGGGTCTGCCAGGTTTTGGGGAAATAGGTAACGATCGACATATCCCCCCCGCCATTCGCATCGACGTTGGGGTCAGGATCCTGGCTGCCATCATAAATTTTCCAACTGGCGAAACCGGCTTCGGTCAGGCAATCCGGATAGGTGTTCCAGGTCGGGGTAACCCAGTTCGCGCCCTGCATGTTGTTGGGATTGTCGGGGGAATAACCGGCGGACGGAGGATTATAAGAGTCCGCGACTTGTTGGGCGCCGGCGCCCGCGTTGCTGTAGAAGATTGCCGTGGTGTCGGCGTCCTGGGGCCAAGCGCTGGAGGTGGGATCGACTCTTGGGTCGATCGCGGTTCCGGTCATCAGGTAGAGCCGGTTAGGCAGCGTGTTGCCGATCACTGAACTAAAATGGTGATCGCACAGCAGGAAATTTTGCGCGAGCCACCAATGAAAGGGAATGTCGTTCTCGGCGAAATAGGCCACGCATTGGTAGGAGTTGTATCCGTTTCCACTGTTAACCCAGCCGTTGAGAGCGCCCCCGGCCCAGGAGGCATGCTGGCCCGCGGGATTATGGTCCTGGATGCCCTCGCGCGCCACCGGGGTTGTGAAGCTACTCAGTCGATAGGGAAGGCACGGGTTGGGTGAGCCGCCATTGCCGGTCCAGATGGCTTCGGCTTGGCTCCGGGTGAGGCTTGCGAGTCCTTCGGCGCCCGGGAAGATGCCGAAATATTCGTCGAAGGCGCGGTTTTCCTGCATCAGGATGACGACATGCTTCACAGGGCCGGATGGGCCGAACAGAGACTTCAGATCGGGCACCGTGATGTCCCCCGCGCGGAATATACGTTGCGCCGACGAAACTGGATTGACCCGGAGATTATATCCAAATTGGCTCTGAAGCAAAAAATGTCCCGCCCGGAGAAATGTGGTCCGAGACGGGAGAGATCGCAATGCCTGGTGACTTCAAGTGGCGGCTTTTTCGCGGCGAGATCATCCTTGGCGCGGTGCGCTGGTACTGCAAATACGGCATCAGCTATCGCGACCTCGAGGAAATGATGGGCGAACGCGGGGTGAAGGTCGCTCACTCGAAGCTATTCCGGTGGGTTCAGGGTTACGCGCCTGAAATCGAGCGACGGTTGAGGTGGGCATGGCGAAAAGCGTGTTGGCGCGGAAGCTGGCGGGTCGACGAGACCTACATCAAGGTCAAGGGTCAGTGGACCTATCTCTACCGGGCCGTGACGTCGGCGGGCGACACGATCGATTTCTAGCTATCGCCGACACGCAATGCCAAGGCGGCCAAGCGCTTTCTGGGCAAGGCGTTGCGCGGATTCAAAGATTGGGAAAAGCCGCGCGTCATCAACACCGACAAGGCACCGACCTATGCGATCGCGATCCGCGAGTTGAAGGGCGAGGGAAAGTGCCCAGCGGACACCGAGCATCGTCAGGTCAATTACCTGAACAACGTGATCGAGGCCTTCCACGGGAAGCTCAAACGCCTGATCAAACCGACCCTGGGCTTCAAAACCCTCAGGACCGCCTACGCCACGATCAAAGGGTTTGAAGTGATGCGGGCATTTCGCAAGTACCAGGCGCGACCATGGTGTCTGCAACCAGGCGCCCACGGTGAAATTCGATTGCTCAAGCGGGCCTCCAACCTTGGGCCCGGCGTCATGGCCGAACTTGTCGAATTTCTGGACAGCCAGATGATTGGCCAGGCAATCTGATCAGGCAGTACGTTGAGGACATCGATGGCTCTCAGAAATCTTTGCAACAGAGCCCTTGGGAGTTGACCTCCTTGATTTTCCGACGCGTGGATCGCATTTTCACGCGCTGTCCAGCGATGAAACGCAAATGACAGGCTTGGCTCTTTGGGCCTTTTCCTCCATGCCCGGTAACCCGAGTTATCGGACATATGTTTCGCAAGACAAGCGCGGCGGATTGGCCCGTCAAGCGGATGACAAAGCGCCGCCTTCGGCTATGCTGCGGCATGGTCCGATTCGCGCCCGCACACGTCTTCGAGATTGAAACTCCCGCCGCCGATCCGCCCGGCGCGGCGCCCGTCGCTTCGCCGCGGCGGCGCTCGCGGCCTCTCGCCACGGCCGGTCTTGCGCCGGCTAACCAGTTGTTGAAAAAAGCTTTTCCGCCATGGGCGCGACTGCCGACGCCGCCTGCCGCCCGCTCCGACGCGGCTTTCTTCGCCGGCGCCGGGCTCGCTTTGCTGGATCAGATTCTTCGCCTCGATCCGCCGTTCGCCGGGGCGCTGCGGCAGCGTCTGGCGTTGCGCGCCGCCACCGCCTGCGCGACGATGGCGCGGCTGCGTGAAGACGCCTCGAACCTGCGGGACGCCGAACATCTCGCGCCGATTGGGGCGCAAACAAGCCCCGCCGGGCGAATCCATCGGCTGTGGCGCCTGTTCGCGTGCCGCCCAACGCCGCTCGACGACTCGACCTTGCGAATCGCCGCCGATTTTCTTGACCTCCCGGGCGACATAGGCTTCGAGGGGGCCGCCCACGCCTTGCGGGACGTCGTCGCCGGCGCCGAAACTCCGCTGGCGGCGGCCGCAGGCGCCAGCGCCGCGGTGATGAAACTGTTTTGCGCCGCGACGCCTGTAGACGCCGAGATTTTCGCGCTTTGGACCGCGGATCTCGCACTGGCCCAGCGCCTCGGCTGGGAAGCGCCGGTTCCGCTGCTGGCGACGACGATTGCTCATCCGTCGTTGCGCCGGGGCGCGACCGGCAAGCGTCCGCGCCCCGGCGATCCGGATTGGACCGACGCCGTGGCCGGCGCCTATGCGATGGCCGCCCAAGAGGCCTTCGTCCTGGCGGGCGAACTGTCGCGCCGTTCGCAGGCGCTGTTGGCGTCAAAACCCAAATTGCGCGCCAAGGGCGCGGGTAGGGTCGTCGAGCTGTTGCTCAGCGACGACGCGGTTTCTCCGGCCCGCGCGGCAAAAATCGCGCGTCTCTCCGATCGCGCCGCGCGGCGCTTGTTCGATCGGCTCGTCGCGCTCGGCGCCGTGCGCGAACTCTCCAGCCGGCCGAATTTTCGGCTCTATGGTTTGTGAGGCGGGATCATGAGTCGTCTGAAAAGACGCGAACGCGTATCGCCGTTCGATCCGGAGCTCGCCGACTTGCCCGAAGGTGCACGCTGGCGCGAATGGATGGGCCGTGTCAAGGCGGCGATCTTGGCTTCGCGCGATCCCGTGCCGAGAGAAACGCTTGCAAAACTGGTCGGACCGCGCTGCAATCTCGACGATCTCATTGCCGACATCGCCGACGAACTCCGCGCACGGCCCTACGACCTCGTCTTCGTTGCCGGCGGCTATCAGCTGCGCACCAGACCGCGCTTTGCCGAC
>JBEKQH010000257.1:0-3914 GCA_049519915.1 Opitutaceae bacterium | reverse complement strand
CCCTTTGGTCTGGCCGATTCCTTTCAATCTCCGGTAATCGGATGGAACCCATGAAATGAGTCCGGCAATCGAACCGGCTTCGGCGATCAACCGTGAGGCCAGATTCACCACCTGTTCGGTGCGGGTGCCGTTCCCCTGTAGGATCATCGCCAGTAGCTCGGTGTCGCTCGCTGCTGCGACTCCGAAGTTTTCCAACCGTTGTTGCGGACGCTCGCCCACCGCCATCGTGAATCCTTGGTTGGTAGCATAGTCGCCAAGGTTTAATGTGGATTGATTCATTGTGCCATGCGCACGTGCGCCGTCCCGGGCCGGATGTCGTATCCGGTTGCCGGGCTGCGCCCGCGCGTTGGCCCGGTGGGGCACGCTCAGTCACGACGCAGGCCGCTGAGCACGGAGCCGTGGTGCTCCGTGCGAAGGGGAAGGACGGCGGAGGGAAGGTGGAGTCGAGCGCAGCGAGCGATACCTTGACGAGCGTGGCACACTGGGAAAAACGCGCTAAAGAAGACACCCCCACAGGCCGCGAGTCGGTTGTAGTAAACTGGCCTCAGATGATCCTGAAGCTGGGTCGGCAACGGCGGCGCGTCAGAAAAACACGCAGCGTGTTTTTCAATTGAATGTCGCCAGGGGCGACTAACCGGCGTCCGGTGCGGTGTCTCCGCGCGCGGACGCATCGCTCCGCGAGGGCACGAAGGTGTGCCTAAAAAGCACAGTGGGCGCACCTTCGTGAACGGCGGAAATCAACCCCGTGGCTGCACGGGCCACTGCCCTACTTTCCGCCGTGTAGTGCGCAGGTCTGCGCCGGTTGACGCGCGCCGATGGGTAACAAGCGAATCGCTTTTGCGAATCTTTTCACCTTGCGCACCGCGCCAAGGGGAAGGGCGTCCGCACAGAAGAAAACGCATGGTGCGTTTTCATAAGTGATTCGCGCTTTGTCGCCATTACTACCATGCTTACTCCACGAGTTCAGGTTAACTTACAAAACGCGAAGGCATATTTTCGGGAGCATCTTTGCCAAGGCGAATATTATGCCGAGAGCCAGTCTGTCACGGGTGAATGGTTCGGTCTGGGTGCCGAAAAGTTGGGTCTGAAAGGAGCTGTCGGCGAAAAAGAGTTCATCGCCTTGTGCGAAGGACTACATCCCGGAACGGGCGAGTGTCTGACGGCCCGATTAAATTCGGTTCGCTGGGAAGATGGGAAAAACGTGGCCAACCGGCGCATTTTTTATGACTTCACGATGAGTCCGTCCAAAAGCATCTCGATTGTGGCTCTGTGCCAGGATGCCCGTATTATCGAGCTGCATGACCGCGCGGTACGGATGGCCATGCGCGAACTTGAGACCTTTTCGCAAACGCGGGTGCGCAAGTCCGGCCAAAATTGCACGCGATTGACGGGAAACCTCGTTGGGGCGTCCTTCCGGCACGACACAAGCCGGGAACTTGATCCGCACCTGCACACGCATTGCGTGGTGCTCAATGCAACATTTGATCCGGTCGAGAATCGTTGGAAGGCGCTGGAGACAGTCGAAATGTATCGGGCGCAGAAACTGGCCGAGAACCTTTACTACCACGAAATGGCCAAAGGCCTCGTTTCATTGGGCTATGAGATCGAGAACCGTGGCCACGCCTTTGAAATCAAGGGCGTGCCGGAGAGCCTGCGGCAGCGGTTTTCAAAACGCCATGCGCAGATCAATCTTCAGGCAAAGGAGCTGATGAAACGTGAAGATTTTTCTGGGAACGTGAACGACCTGCGCGAACAAGTCGCGCATAACGGCCGCCGGCCCAAAACCAAAGGGGCCACGGCGGAGCGGCTCCGGCCCTGCTGGTTTAAGCAGATAACGGCAGATGAAGCGAAGGCGTTGGAAGCCCTGCGCCAGGTGACACCGCGCCTCTTTTTACAGCACGCGGATGCCGCCAGCATCGTGGCCTGGGCGCATGAGCATTTGTTTGAACGCCGGTCGGTCGTACAGGACTATGAGCTTTTGTCAGCGGCACTGGCGCATGGTCGCGGCCAAGGCTTTGAACTGGCTGATCTCGTGCAGGCGGTTGCGGCTCGTGATTACGTGCGTGAAGAAGGCACGCGCAAACTCACGAGCCAGGACGCTCTGCGCTGCGAGTTAAACGTAGTCATGGCCGCAAGGAACGGTCGCTGCGGGCACGCACCGCTCAACCCGAATTATCAGCCGTCGCCCAGCTTGTCGGCGGAACAGGCAGCAGCAGTGACCCAGATTCTTGAAAGCTATAATTTTATCACCCTGTTTCGTGGCGGGGCAGGCACGGGTAAGAGTTTTGCCCTGAAAGAAGTCGAACGCGGTCTGGTTGCGGCCAAGCGTCCGGTCGTAGTGCTGGCACCACAGCGCCAGCAGGTGCAGGATTTGCAGGCCGATGGACTGCCGGCGGAAACCCTCTCCCTGTTTCTGGAAAAGAAGCAACTCCCGCGTGGCGCGGTCGTCATTGTGGATGAGGCAGGCCAGGTCGGCGCGCGGCAGCTTCACGAATTGATCATGGTGGTGCAGGCCAACCGGGGCCAGATCATCCTGTCCGGCGATACCCGCCAGCATGGGGCTGTGCAGGCTTCGGACGCGCTGCTCGCAATCGAAAAATATAGCGGATTGAGAGCGGCGGAAGTGCATGAGATTCGTCGTCAAGACCCCGCGAGGGCAAAATCATCTAAAGAGCGCGCCTTTGTCGCGGCTTACCGCAATGCGGTATACGCGGCGGCGTCGGGGCGTATTGCAGAATCATTCAATGGCCTGGATAAGCTGGGCTGCATCCGCGAGGTCGCGCCCGATGAGCGCCGCGCCGTGCTGGCCCGGGAATACGTCGCCAGCCTTGACCGCCATGAACGCGTGCTCGTCGTGGCCCAAACCTGGAATGAGGTAAACAGCGTAAACGAAGCCATCCGGGCGGAACTCCAAGCCAGCGGGCGGATCGGCCCCGGCGTCAAATTGAAGACCTACCAGGCGGTCGATCTGAGCGAAGCGCAAAAACGGGACGCCCGGTTTTATGAGCCGGGCCAGTTCGCCTGTATGCTCCAACGCTATGGGCGCTTTGAAAAAGGCGAGCTTTGCCCCATTGCCGGGACAAAAGAACGCGGCTTGGTGCTCATCAAGGACGGCCGGCGCTCGACGATGAGTTATCAATATGCCAACCGGGTGGCCGTTGCAGCCGAGAAAGAAATCGAGGTGGCACCCGGCGACCGCCTGCAACTGAAATTTAACGGCAAATCCAAGGAAGGCCATTCAATCGCCAACGGCGAACTCGTGACGGTGCGCCGCATCAACGCCGATGGCTCGCTGAAGGTTGAAGATGACCGCCTCAAGGTGAAGACGCTTTCGCCGCAGCAACGGCTGTTCAACCGGGGCTATGCGGTCACGTCGTATGCCTCGCAGGGCAAGACCGTGGACACGGTGCTGGTGGCGGATGCGGGCTGCCCTGCGGCGACGAATCAAAATCAATGGTATGTCGATATCTCGCGCGGACGTCAGCGGGTCATCGTTTTCACGGACAATAAAGCCGAGCTTCGCGCCAGCGTCGAACAGAGCGCCGCGCGCGAACTGGCCCTCGACTTAAAGGTTGCCGCCCAGGCCCAGCGCGAACGGCTCTCGCTCTGGGCGCGCCGAACCTTGGCTACGGTGGAGAGGACACGTTTGCATAACAATATCATGCAGATAACCGCCAAGAATGCCGAGCGGCACAGAATTACTGTATGACCACCTCAAAAAATGAAGAATTATCTCGTTACTATATCTAGTTGAGCAAGTAGCAAATAGTTTGTGAGGTGTAAAAAATTTATTGACTTGATGCCATTTCGCCGGCAAGTTTGCCGGCGAAATGGCATATTTTTTAAATCCCACCTCTTTTTTCCAGAGCAATACTATGGAACCTGCCCAAGCCGAAGCCGGGTTTCGGTTCGGC
>JBEKQH010000256.1:0-3915 GCA_049519915.1 Opitutaceae bacterium | reverse complement strand
TTCCCCCGCGCAGTTTCTCAATCTGACCGGCAAAACCAGCCTCGTCTCCCTGCCGGCGCTCGTCCAGCGGGCCGACTGGGTCATTTCCAACGACAGCGGCCCGATGCACCTGGCCGCGGCGCTGGGCGTGCGCACGCTTGGGATTTTCGGGCCGACCGATCCGCGGCGCTTCGGCCCCTATCCGCTGACCGCGCCGACCAACCACGTGGTGCAGGCGCCGGTGGGCGACCTGAAATTGCTCGCGGCCAAGGACGTTTTCAGGCGATTTCAACGCCTCGATGCCACGCAGCCGAAGGGAGTGCGCAGCCTGCCATGATGAACGACGGGTTTCAATTTGAATAGGCGCCCGTGGCCTTTTTGTCATTCTGAGCAAAGCGAAGAATCTACTTTGATGGGGCCAACAGAGTCGCGCTGGATTCTTCGCTTTGCTCAGAATGACAATGTTATCGATTGCTTGATCTTGAAAGGGCATGCCCATCGGGTCTATGCAAACCGAAGTTGCCTTAAATTAATTTTCCATGCTCGACCCAAAACTCATTCGCGAATCGCCCGACCTCGTGCGCGCGGCGATCAAAAAGAAACACCTCGACGCCGATCTCGACGCCGTGCTGGCGCTCGACGCGACGTGGCGCGCCCAAATCGCCGAAGTCGAGTCCCTCCGCGCGCGGCAGAAAGCCGCCAATAACGAAATGGCCGCGTTGCCGAAAGGCTCGCCGGAATTCAAGGTCAAGGTGGCGGAAATGAAAAGCGTCTCCGCCCAGGCCAAGGAACGCGAGGCCCAGCTTCGGGAACTCGAGGAGAAACACCACGGGCTCCTGCTGACACTGCCGAATATTCCCCACGCCAGCGTGCCTGAAGGCGCCGGCCCGGCGGACAACGTCGTGCACGCGACGCACGGCGACGTGCAGGCCGTATCGCCGCACGCGAAGCCGCACTGGGAAATCCCCGGCTTCGACCGGCTTTTCGATTTTGCGCGCGGGGCGAAGGTCACCGGCGCCGGTTTCCCTTTTTATATCGGCGACGCCGCGCGGCTGGTGCGCGCGCTGATCCACTTTTTCCTGGAGGAGGACGCGAAGGCGGGCTACGTGGAGGTCAATCCGCCTATTTTCGTCAACGCCGCCAGCGCCACGGCCACCGGCCAGCTTCCGGACAAGGAAGGACAGATGTACGAATCGCCGGTCGACGGCTTCTACGCGGTGCCCACGGCCGAGGTGCCGCTGACGAATTTTTTTCGCGACGAAATATTGCCGGAGGAAACGCTCCCGGTGTGTCGTTGCGCCTATACGCCGTGCTTCCGCCGTGAAGCCGGCAGCTACGGCAAAGACGTGCGCGGCCTGAACCGTCTGCACCAATTCGACAAGGTCGAGCTGCTCAAATGGGTCCATCCGTCGACGAGTTACGACGAGTTGGAGAAACTCCGCGGCGATGCCGAGCGCCTCCTGCAGAAGCTCGGGCTGCCCTACCGCGTGCTGCTCATGTGTGGCGGCGACCTCGGCTTTTCCCAGACGAAAAAATACGACCTCGAGGTGTGGTCGGCCGGCCAACAACGCTGGCTCGAAGTGTCGAGCTGCTCGAATTTCGAAGCCTTCCAGGCACGGCGGGCGCAGATCCGCTACCGCGCGAAGGACGGCGGCAAGCCCGAGTTGGTGCACACCCTCAATGGTTCCGGCCTGGCCGTGCCGCGGGTGCTGGCCGCGCTGTTGGAAAACAACCTCCAAGCGGACGGCCGAGTCAAGGTCCCCGCGGTGCTCGTGCCGTTTTTCGGCAAGGAGTTTTTGAGTTTCGATTGAAAAAAAAGGGGTCAATTAAATGGCCGTTATGCGCGGAAAAACTCGCGGTGTCGCTTCCGCGCGAGCGCTTGCACCCGGCCGTGCTGGCCTGGGTGGAGGGCCGGGCCAAGCGGGAACCATGGGCCGTCGCCTTTTCGGGCGGCGCCGACTCACTGGCCCTCTTGTTGCTGTTGTGGGCGCATTGGCCCGGGCGCCGCGACCGGCTGCTGGCCTTACACTTCAACCATAAACTCCGCGGTCGGTCGGCCGATGCGGACGAAAGGTTTTGCCGGGCGGTTTGCGCGGGACTCGGGGTGAAGCTGCGCGTCGGTCGGTGGCGCCGAGCGCGGCGAGGCGCTAGCGAGGCCGAAATCCGGGAGGCACGGATGACGTTCTTCGAAAAGGAGTTGGGCGCCGCCCGCTGCCGCGCGCTTTGGCTCGGGCACCAGATGGACGATGTGGCCGAGACGTTGCTCATGCGCTTGGCTCGCGGCAGCGGAGCCGGTGGTATGAGCGCGCCCCGGCCCGTGCAGGCCATGCCGGGCGGCCGCGTGCGCTTGCGGCCGTTGCTTACAGAGCAAAAATCCAGGCTGGCGGCGGCGTTGGGTTCGGCCGGCGGGGTGTGGCGCGACGACGCGAGCAATGCGACGGAGGATTTTTTTCGCAACCGAATTCGCAGCAACGTCCTTCCAGCTTGGCGGGCGGCGGCCGTGGGGCGAGATGCGGTCGCGGGGGCGGCTCTCACGCGTGAATTGTTGGCGGAGGACGATGTGGCGCTGGAGGCTTGGGTGGATGAAGTGAAGCCCTTGACCGAAGCCGGTGCTATCGATGTGGGTCGGCTGGCGGGGAAGCCGCGCGCCTTGGTCCGCCGCGCGTTATATCGTTGGGTGAATAAACAACCTGGGGTTAAAAATTTTTCCCGGCAAGGGTTCGAGGCGTTGCTGGCCGCCCTCCTGCGGGGCCGGCCAATGAGGCATAGCCTTGGTGCGCAGGGCTTCGCAGTCATTCGCAAAGGCGGCCGCCTGGTCTACGAAAAAGCTCCGTCAGGTTTCAAAAAAGCCGGGCGCGCTAATTGACATCCTTGGCGGGAACATCCAAGTTTAGCCTCAAGTCAAAGCATGTCTGTGGAACCCAATAACCAAAAGAAACGCCGCCCGCTCAAAAACTTGCCCCCCGAACGGTTTCAGCCGAAGATGATGATCATCTGGCTGGCCATCCTGGCGGCCGTGTTGGCGGTTTATTATTTTGGACAGAACCACCTTACGATGGTGGCCGACGAGCCGATCCAATGGGTGGTCGATCAGACCCAGGCCGGCAAAATCAGCAAGGGCGTCATCCATGACGAAGGCGCGCCTTTGGTCTTGATTACGGGCGAGACGACCCAGGCGATCTCCGGGCCTGACGGGAAGACCAACCGCTTTTCCGCGCATGGTCGGCTGACGGATTCAAATTTGGCGATCTTGCAAAAATCGGAGAAATTTGAAGAGCCGCCGCCTCAGACGCTGATGACGCAAATCATCGGCTCCGTGCTGCCATTCCTCATCGTCATCGGCGCGTTGTATTTTCTTTTTGTGCGGCAGCTTCGGCAGGCGGGCCGCGGGGCGCTGAGCTTCGGCAAGAGCCGGGCCAAGCTGCTCACCCGCGACCGCGACAAGGTGACTTTTGCCGACGTCGCCGGCTGCGACGAAGCCAAGGAGGAAGTCAGCGAAGTGGTGGAATTTCTGAAGGATCCGAAGAAATTTACGAAAATGGGCGGCCGTATTCCCAAGGGCATCTTGATGGTCGGGCCCCCCGGCACGGGCAAGACCTTGCTGGCAAAGGCCGTCGCCGGCGAAGCCGACGTTCCCTTTTTCAGCATCAGCGGCTCCGACTTCGTCGAGATGTTTGTCGGCGTCGGGGCCAGCCGCGTCCGCGACATGTTTGAACAGGGGCGGAAAAATGCGCCCTGCCTGATTTTTATCGACGAAATCGACGCGGTGGGTCGCCAGCGCGGGGCCGGCCTGGGCGGCGGCAACGACGAGCGCGAACAAACGCTCAACTCGTTGCTGGTCGAAATGGACGGCTTCGACACCACGGAAGGCGTCATTATTATCGCCGCGACCAACCGCCCCGATGTGCTCGACAGCGCGCTTCTGCGGCCGGGCCG
>JBEKQH010000255.1:0-3916 GCA_049519915.1 Opitutaceae bacterium | reverse complement strand
CCTGCTCGCGCGGCTGATTCTCAAAAAAATCGCCGATCGCGGCCGGCCCGGCGAACCGCGCCTTGGCCGCGGGTGCCGGCGTGCGCGGGAATTTTTTAAGCAAGGCCCGGAGCTTAGGCGCGAGGACCTTCGGCGAAAAATCGCCGGACACCGCCAGGACGACGTTGGGCGCAACGACCAAGTCGCGATGGAGCGCGGCCAGGTCGGCCGGCGCCAGCGCCTTCAACCCGGTTGCGTCGCCCGTGGCATCGATGGCAAACGGATGGTCGCCAAAGAATTTTTTGCGCAAAAGCTTTCGTCCGAGCGTGACGACGTCATCGGCGTCCTGCTGCAGCTCGGCGAGCTGAGCCTCGCGTTCGGTCGCAAAGGTCTTCTTGTTGAAAACGGGCGCGAGCGCCGCTTCGGCCAGGAGGTCCAGCGCGCGGTCCACGTCGGTCGGCAAGATCTCGACGGCCAGACCAAAGCTGTTGTTGCCGGAAAACGAATGGAAGGCGCCCCCCACTTCCTCGATGGTTTGGGCGACCTGGGCGGCCGTGCGCTTGCGGGTGTCCTTGGTCAGAAGCGTGGCCAGCAGAGTAGTGGCGCCGCGTTGGCCGGGCCGCTCGTAAAGGGGGCCGCCGAGACATGCCAATCGAAAATGGAGGCTGGGCAGGCGCCGGTTGGGCTGGAGCACGAGGCGCGCGCCATGGGGAAGAACTTCCTCCGTGAAATCAGCCAGGCCGTCCCGGCCGCGGCTCTGAACGACGGCCGGCGGAGCCGCACTGGCCGGATTAAGCGAAACCGACGTGAGATGCGACGGCACGAGATAGGCCTTGAGGACGCGCCGGAGATCGGCCGGCTTGACCGCAAACAGCCGAGAGAAATAAGTGCGGCTGTAGTTCAGATCGCCGACGATCACTTCGGCGGCGCCGAGACGCGACGCCTGGCCGGACATGGTCTGGCGGGCGTTGATTTCGCCGACGGCGATCTGACGGACGGCCTTTTTGATCTGGCCGGGCGTAAAGCCGTTCGCACCACAACGCGCCAACACGCGTTCGACCGCAGCAGCGGCGGGTTCGCGTTTCGCCGCCTCGCAGGTGAATGAGACGGTAAAGAGGCCGACGCGGTCAGGATTCCAACTGTGCGCGTCGATGGCATGCACGAGGTTTTCCTCTTCGCGTAAGGTCTGCCAAAGGACCGAGCTGTCGCCATGGCCAAGGAGGGTGGCCAGCAGGTCGAGCAACGGCGCATCGGGATGGGTAAGGCCGGGAATCTGCCAGGCCAGGATGGCCCGGGTCAGTTCAACGTCTTCGAAGCGATGCTGCGCGCGCGGAGCGAGCTGCAAGGGCTCGCCGGCCACGTAGGCCGGCGCGAGGGCGGCCCGCGGCGAGGCGCCAAAATGCTTTTCAATCTCCGCCCGCACGCCGGCCGGATCGATATCGCCGACGACGATGACGGCCAAATTGTTGGGCACATAGCGCGCGCGGTAGTAACCGACCAATTCTTCGCGCGTGACCGCGGCAAAAACGTCGCGGTGGCCAATGATCGGATAACGATAAGGATGCGCGCGAAAGGCGGTGGCAAAAAGCATCTCGCCCAGACGGTCGTCAGGATCGTCCTGCGTCATGGCGATTTCGCGGAGAATGACGTCGCGCTCGCGGACGACTTCGTCGGCGGGCAAGGTGGAGTGCAGGACCGCGTCGGCCAAGAGGTCGAGGGCCACGCCGACATGTTCGCTGGGCAAATCGATGTAGTAGACCGTGCGATCGAAGGTGGTGTAGGCGTTGATGTAACCGCCATGGGCCTGGACCGCGGCGGAGATTTCGCGTCCGGCGCGACGCGTCGTGCCCTTGAAGAGCATGTGCTCGAGAAAATGCGAGAGCCCGGCGCCGAGTTGCGCGCCTTCATGGAGACTGCCGGTCTTGACCCAAACTTGAACCGAGGCGAGCGCCGCCGAGCGGTCGGGCTTGAGCAGCGCGGTGAGGCCGTTGGGCAGGATGAAACGTTCGACCGACTCGCGCCAGAACGGTTCGAGCAGACGCAAATCCGAGGCGAAGGAGAGGTGGGTGGCCATGATAAATTAGCGCGCCCGCGGATACCCGCGAGGGAACAGGGCGGTCAACGGCGTCCGGCTAAGCCGAGCCCACCGCCTCAGTGGTCGAAGAGCCTAAGCGCCGCGGATGGGCGGGCTGAAACGGCTTCACGAACGCCTCGTCGAAATCGAAAACTTCCGTGAAGTCCTCGCGGCGGTCGTTCTCCGTTTTGCTGAAGACATTATATTCGATCAGATTGAAAACGATGTCGCCGAAATCGGCACAGCGAGTAATGCCCCATTCGTTGAGCACGGTCTTGGCGAGCGGGCCGAATTGATCGAGCGCATACCCGCGCAATCCGTTCAGCAACTCGGAACCGGCCACATGCTGCGAGCGCGATGCACCCTCAGTATCTTTTTTTTTGATTCCCTTGACCGTGTAGTCGAGGCCCAGTCGCACAAAGTCGTAAGCCCTGCGATCGAAGCGGGCATCTTCCTTGCAAATCAGCTCAACAATCTCAGCAAAATCGAGGTCTGACATAAAATTTACGAAGGGTGATAGCAGAGAGATTCAACTCACGCAACTTTGCAACTTAGCCTTTTGTGAATTCGGACGAAGTGTTGCAACTCAGTTGTTAATAAAGTGATGCAAATCATTTTGTAAATTTTTACAACCGGTGTTAAAAAAGTTTTGTTTTAAACAAAGATTTTACTCGTAATTGCAAAAGGCTGTGTTAAAAATTAACACCATCATGATTGCTACACAAATCTACCCTTCGATGACCGGAGCAAAAATACCACAAAAGACGACATCGGCGCTCGATCAGGCCTGTGCTCGTTTGAAGTCTGCCGGGCTGCGCATCACGCAACCTCGCATCGCCATTATCAACGCACTCGTCAAGCGCGCCCAACCTGCAAGTATTGAGCAATTGCATGCCGATCTTGCCGACAGCTCATGTGACCTTGTCACGGTTTATCGCTGTCTTGCCGTATTCGAGGAGCTCGGCTTCGTCCGCCGCAGTTTCCTGCACAACGGCACCGCCCTTTACGAGGTTAACCTCAATGGGACCAATCATTACCACATCGTTTGTAAAGAAACGCATCGAGTGGAAGAAATCGACGCCGATACT
This sequence comes from Opitutaceae bacterium, assembly GCA_049519915.1. GTDB lineage: Bacteria > Verrucomicrobiota > Verrucomicrobiia > Opitutales > Opitutaceae > DASRHD01. The sequence goes on along the minus strand of JBEKQH010000255.1, from coordinate 775 downwards.
GCCAGCGAATTGCGCCGGGTGGTAAAACAAGTCGAGGACGTGCTCAAAAATCGCGGTTACAACGATGTGACGCATGTCGTCGAGTTCTTCGGAATCTCGTCTGCCAATCGGAAAAATTCCGAAGCCTCTGCGGCCCGCTGATCGCCCCGTTCGAATATTCTATCATATAATAAAGTAGCAACTAATCCTGATACGGCCTTTTCCCGTGAGGCGGCTCCCAGCGAGCCGCCTCACTCGTTTTTGGGCAAGGAGCCCGTGGGCGAAGCCCGACGGGCTCCTTGATCATGTCTTCACCGCCGCCGCGTAGTTGGCGCCGGCCTGCGGCCAATTGACCACGTTCCAAAAATCCGCAATGTAGTCGGCGCGTTTGTTCTGGTGCTTGAGGTAATAAGCATGTTCCCAGACGTCGAGAGCGAGGACGGGGACGAAGCCGCCCGTGAGCGGCGAATCCTGATTGGGGGTCGAGTGCACGATGAGAGCGCCGTCCTTCACGCTGAGCCAAGCCCAACCGCTGCCAAAGACTCCGAGCGCCGCCACCTTGAATTGCTTCTTGAATTCATCGAATGAGCCGAAGGTTTTCGTGATGGCCTCCGCCAGCGGGCCGCCGGGCGCGCCGCCCGCCGCCGGCGCGAGAATGCTCCAGAAAAAGGTGTGGTTCACGTGGCCGCCGGCGTTGTTGCGCACCACCGTGCGAATTTTTTCCGGCACTTGATCGAGATGGACCACGAGTCCGTAGGCTCCGAGCGCGAGCAAGTCGGGATGCTCCGCGAGCGCT
>JBEKQH010000254.1:0-3941 GCA_049519915.1 Opitutaceae bacterium | reverse complement strand
ATCGACGCCCTTTTTTGAAAAGTGCTTGAAGATGATGCGCCCGTCCTGCGGCAGCCGGCGCTCGGCGATATTGAGGTCGCACATGATCTTCAGCCGCGCCACCAGGGCGGGCGCCACTTTGGCCGGCAGCCGGAGCTTCTCCTGGCAGATGCCGTCGATCCGGTAGCGGATGATCACCTCTTTCTCCCATGGCTCGACGTGAATATCGCTGGCGTTGGCGTAATAGGCGTCTTCGATGATGCGGTTGCTCAGCTGGATGATCGGGCCCGATTCCTCGGTGACGTCCTCGATGCTGAGTTCCGCCCCTTCCTGGCCAAACTCCTGGCCGATCTCCTTGACCACCTCGGCGAACTGCGCGTCGCCCTGGCTCCGGTCTCTGGTAAATTTCTCCCGGAGGTCTTTTTCACGGCAGAGCAGGCGGATGACGCGCATGCCGGTCATCTCGGCAATCTTGTTCGGCACCGTGACCTCAAAAGGGTTGGCGAAAGCCACCAGAAGAAAATTGCCCACCTGGCCGACGGGCATTACGAGGTTATCCTTGCAGAATTCGAGCGGGAGATGCTCGTAGGTGCCGTTGTTCACGCGATAACGGCCGAGGTTGAAAGGGGCCAGGCCGAGCGCGCGGCCCTTGGCCACGAGGATTTGGAACGGCGACAGGCGGTAATCGTCCTGCAGCATCTTGTCGAGAACGTCGCCGGTCGGCTCGCCCGGCACGGCGCCGATCGCCTCGCACTGCTCGGCCGTGATCAGCTCCATCTCTTGGAGCTTGGCCACGATCTGGGTCTGGATTTTTCCAAGTGGCATAACGTCAACCCGTCGCGGCCGCCTGCGCCATTCCGGCCAGTTGTGTCCGCTCCGCATCAAGTTTTTCGAGGCTGTCGGCGATCACATCCAGAGTGGTGCCATACCACAAGATCTGGCCGCCGAGTTCTTTTTGCCAATGGGCGCGGACCGCCGGGCTGAGCAGATGGGCCGTGGCCACGAAATGAAAATTTTCCTCGTGATCGAACGGCAGCGTCCAGGTGGCCCAGCAATCGTCGAGATCGATCGTCTTCCTCAACTCATCCGGCATTTCGTAATTGTGCAGCTCGACCAGGCCGATCCCCTCCGTCTCCACCAAATGCTGCAATACGTCCTCCTCTTTGACGACTTTCATCTCGTTGGCGAGGATGGCGAGCACGCTGCTCTTGCGCCGGTCGTTGGACGTCACCGCCTCGAGCAGCCGCTCGTTGGCGGCTTCGAGGTTTTCGATTTTTACCAGATTGTGCTCGATCAGCGCGGCGCCCAGCAATCGGTTGGTCCGCATCAGCAGGGAACGATTTTCGGCCATGACATGGAAGGTTATCAGAAGAGGCCCAATTGGCTACTTTTTTCCGGCGCGACGCTGCGCGTCCACCCGCTTCAGCAGCTCCTTCTTCAACGTGGCGATGCCTTCGTCGGTAAGGCAGGAGATTTGCACAAAGGCCAGCTTGGGATGCCGGCGTTTGAATTTGGCCAGGTGCGCGCGGGCCGCCTCGACGTCCATCTTGTTCGCGGCGACGAGACGGGGTTTGTCCAGCAGCGCCGGATCGTGGAGTTTGAGCTCTTCCAGCAACGTGGCATAGTCGTCGCGCGGATCGCGGCCGTCCGTGCCCGCCATGTCGATGATCAGCAGCAGCAGTGCGCAACGCTCGATGTGACGCAGGAAACGGTGGCCCAGACCGCGGTTTTCGTTGGCCCCCGCAATCAAGCCGGGAATGTCGGCCAGCAACAGATGACGCTCGCGCCGCGGGTCGTCGGAATAGTCGATGACGCCGATTTGCGGATGCAGCGTCGTAAACGGATAGGGCGCCGTTTTGGGCCGCGCATGGGTGATCTTGCCGACGAGCGAAGACTTGCCGGCGTTCGGAAAACCGACGAGCCCGACGTCCGCGATGCATTTGAGGATGAGACGGTAATCTCCGCGCGCACCCAACTGGCCGGGGTTGGCGTTCTTCGGCGCCCGGTTGGTCGATGATTTGAAACGCGCATTGCCCCAGCCGCCGTTGCCGCCCTTGCAAAGCACGAAACGCTGGCCCTCCTCGATGATTTCGGTGGCGATCTGGCCGCTCTCCTCATTGATCACGACCGTGCCGAGCGGCATCTTCAGCACGCAGTCCTTGCCGTTGGCGCCGTGCTCGTCGGAGCCGCGCCCGTGTTCGCCGCGCTGGGCGTTCCAGTGGGGTTTGAACTTGTAGTCGACCAAATTGTTCGAATTGCTGTCGCCCACGAGCACGACGTCGCCCCCTCGGCCGCCGTCGCCGCCGTTGGGGCCGCCCCACGGCTCGTATTTTTCCCGCCGAAACGCTATGCATCCGCGGCCGCCATCGCCGGCCTGGACCTTGATTTTGCATTCATCGACAAACATGGGTGCTATCATGCAGAACCCGGCCGGTTTGCCAAGGGGGGTTATGGGCCGGCGTCGTTTGCCTCGACCTTTTATTCACGGATGACCCCGACCGGCCGACGATCGCCGGCCGGTTTTTCGGCCACCATCGCGCCGTCCGCCGGCCGGGCCGATGGGTGGTGGCGGGCCAAATTTTCCGGCCCCGGTTCCTCTCACGCGTTCTTGGGCGATCCGGACAGAGGCTGCCGATCCTGGCCGGCGGGAAACAACTGCTGCAGCATCTTGAACAAGAGAGGGGCCCGCATCGGCTTGCTCAGATAACCGTCCATGCCCGCCTCCAGGCAACGCAGTTCATCCCCTTGCATCGAATCGGCCGTCAGGGCCACGATCTTCGTATGGCAGCCCATTCCTTTTTCGAAGCTTCGGATCAAATGGGTCGCTTCAATCCCGCCCAGGTTCGGCATCTGAATATCCATTAAAATCAAATCATAACGCCGTTCCTTGGCCTTGGAAACGGCCGCCACCCCGTCGTCGGCGATCTCCACGTGGTGGCCCGCTTTTTCCAACATCGTGGCGGCGATCCTTTGGTTTATGAGATTGTCCTCCGCCAATAGGATATGAAGGGGGCTTTGGCATTTTTCGTCTCCCAAGGCGGCCCTGACCGGGGCGCCGGGCACCGGGCGGCCGGGACCATTGAACAGCGACCGGATATGCTCCAAGAGCCGCGCGCTCAAGACAGGTTTCCGCAAGTATTCATTGACGCCCAGTTCCTGGCACCGCCTGAGGTCGTCGCGATGATCGGCCGACGAAAGCACCATGGTTTTGGCCCGTCCATATCGCGGGATGTTTTTGAGGAGGCGAAGGGTTTCAAACCCATCGAGCTCCGGCATCATAACGTCAGCCAGGATCAGGTCGAAATCCGGCCCGCCCTCGGCCATTATTTGCTCTACCCGACGGAGCGCATCGCGCCCGCTGGCGGCGAGCACGGCCTTCATCCCCCATTGTCCGACGAGTTTTTCCAGAACCGTCCGGTTGGTGGCGTTGTCGTCGATGATCAGGACGCGCAAGCCCTCCAAGGAGGGAGCCGGGGGCGCGGCCTCCGCCGATTTGACCTGGACGGAACGCCTTAACGGCAACGAAAAATAAAAACGACTGCCTTGGCCTAGTTCGCTTTCCACCCAGATTTTCCCGCCCATCAGCGTCACCAGTTCCCGCGAGATCGTCAGGCCGAGGCCGGTGCCTCCGAATCGCCGGGTGATGGTGTTGTCCGCCTGCACAAAAGACTCGAAGATCGACTCCCGTTTGTTCGCCGGAATTCCAATTCCGGTGTCGGCGACGCAAAATCGAATCCAGTCGTTATCGCCTTTCATTTCCTCCGGCTCGACCTTCACGACGATTTCACCCGAACCGGTGAATTTGAGGGCATTGCCCAACAGGTTCAGCAACACCTGCCTGATTCGCGCCGCATTGCCAAAGACCGCATCCGGTGTCGCCGCGGCAATATCGCAGACCAACTCCAGCCGCTTTTCGGCCGCTTTCACGCTCAGGGCTTCGATCGCGCCTTCCACGCACCCGT
>JBEKQH010000253.1:0-3953 GCA_049519915.1 Opitutaceae bacterium | reverse complement strand
AGGCGTCGGCCCTGAGTTGGGCGGCACGGGTCGACAGCCTGCGGCTGTTGTGGTACCGGCACATCGTCAATTTTGACCAGCGTAGCCAGCATGAGACGTTAGTGGCGGTGAAAGACGCCGCCCGGCAGCTTGCCCTGCGTCTGAATGGGGTGGCCGGGCGCATCGTGGCGGCGCTGCGCGCCTGGCTAAGCACGCCCTGGAATGGGCCGCGGGCCGCCAAGATTTTCGCGGCGGCGGCCGCCGCCGCGGCATTGGTCACGGGAGGCTGGCGATGGCGGCGGCGTTTGCGCTGGACCTGGCCTCTCGGCCAAGCCAAGCGGGTCGATCCCATCCGGCGCGAAGCGGGGCGACTTTTGGTGCGAATTGCGCAGCGTGGACGGGCAACGGAGAGCTTGGCCGGTCCGAACGAAATTTGGGCCGACCTGCAACGGCTGCGCTATGGGGCGCGAGAGACCTGGCCGGCTTTCGAGGCGGTCTTCCGCCGGGCGCGCCGATGGGTCCGAAGACGGTCGTGAGGCGTTGGCTGTTCGATGTTGGAGGTTGAAGGTCGAAGGGTCGACGAAATCCCCCCTCACCGCAGCACCCGATAGCGCAACAGCAAGGTACCGGCGGCATTGAGCTTTTCCGACCCAAGCAGCTCAAGCCGGACGTCCGCCTCGATTCCAAGCAACGGCGTGCCGCCGCCAAAAAGCATGGGTTCCACCGTCAACCAGAGTTCATCCACCAACCTGGCCGCAAAAAACAAGCCGTGCGCTTGCGATCCGCCGAGCAGCACACAGCGAGTGTAACCGCGGGCCTGCAGCCCCGCGACAATCTTTTCCGGCGCGTCGTCGGTGAATTCCAGTGAGCCCAAGCGGGCTTGCGCCGCGTAATCGGCTGGGGTGCGCGTCATCACGATACGGAGCCGTTTTGACGCGGGCAGAGGACCGCCCATATCGCGCGTCCCCCGGTAGGTCACACGGCCCATGATGCTGCAATCAAAGGCCCTCAGCGCCGCGTGAAAGTGCGCCTGGTCCTCGGGCGAAGCGAACCCGCTGCCTGGCTCCCCGTGGCGGGTGATGAAACCGTCGAGCGATTGTGCGGTCAGCAGCGTGACATGCATGGGGTCAAATTAGCGCCCGGCCGGGGCACGGCACAAGTGGGTAATGATTCATTTTGCTTATTGAATCCGCCTTATGGCCCTTCGGTCGGCCATAAAGTGACGAAGGCGGATAAAGGCTCCTCGGCTCTTCAGTCCAAGAAATGTGGCCGGCCGCCCGCCCACGACATCGCGCTTTATTTTGAAGACACGCCCTAAGGCTTGCGCACGGCTGGACCAGCACTCAGGTTAATCCAAACTCTTCATGAAAAAAGCTCTCATCACCGGGATCACCGGACAAGACGGTTCCTATTTGGCCGAGCTATTGCTGGCCAAAGGCTACGAGGTGCACGGCGTCATCCGCCGCGCCTCGACGTTCAATACCAGCCGGATCGATCACCTTTACAGCGATCCGCATGTCAATGGCGTGCACCTTTTTCTGCACTATGGCGACTTGGCCGATTCGGTCCAGATGGTCAAACTCCTCTATGAGCTGCAGCCAGATGAAATCTACAACCTGGGGGCGCAGTCGCACGTGCGGGTGTCATTCGACATCCCGGAATACACCGGCGATGTGGATGGTCTGGGCGCGTTGCGTATTCTCGAGGCGATCCACGAGGCCGGCCTCGTGAAAAAGGTTCGTTATTACCAAGCCTCGTCGTCCGAGATGTTTGGAAAAGTGCAGGCGGTGCCGCAGACCGAAACGACGCCCTTCTGGCCGCGTTCGCCCTATGGCTGCGCCAAAGTCTATGCTTACTGGCTCACGGTGAATTATCGCGAGAGTTACAATCTTCACGCCAGCAATGGCATACTCTTCAACCATGAGTCGCCGCGCCGCGGCGAAACGTTTGTCACCCGCAAGATTTCCCGCGCGGCCACCCGCATCAAGCTGGGCCTGCAAGACTCGCTTTATCTCGGCAATATCGATGCGCAACGCGACTGGGGCTACGCCAAGGAGTACGTCGAGATGATGTGGCTCATGCTCCAGCAGGACAAACCCGACGACTACGTGGTCGCGACCAACGAAACGCACAGCGTCAAGGAGTTCTGCGAGGAGGCGTTCGGCTTGCTCGGTCTCGACTGGCAGAAGTACGTCAAGCATGACGCGCGCTATGAGCGTCCCTCCGAGGTCGACCTGCTCATCGGCGACCCGGCCAAGGCGTCGAGGCAACTCGGCTGGAAGCCCAAGGTGCGCTTTAAGGAGCTCGTGAAAATCATGGTCGACCACGACCTCGAACTCGCAAAACGCGAAGCGCAGATCGCGAACCTGCCGAAACCATGAATTTGAACCACGGAGGCACTGAGAACACGGAGTTAATCTCCTAGTTTTTCTCTCCGTGCCCTCTGTGTCTCTGTGGTTGATTTAAAAACATGAAGCTTTTTATCGCAGGTCACAACGGCATGGTGGGCGGAGCGCTCGTGCGGCGTTTTCAACGCGAGCCCGGTGTTTCGCTCGTGCTGCGCAGCCGCCGCGAACTCGACCTCACGTCGCAGTCCGCCGTCGGAAAATTCTTGGCTGACGAGAAGCCGGACGCCGCCATTGTCGCCGCGGCCAAGGTCGGCGGCATCCATGCGAACAGCACTTATCCGGCGGAGTTTCTTTACGACAACCTCGCCATCGCGGCCAACACGATCGACGGCGCCCGCCGGGGAGGAGTGAAGCGGCTCCTCTTTCTGGGCAGCTCATGCATCTACCCGAAGTCCGCGCCGCAGCCGATGGCCGAGGAATGCTTGCTTACGAGTGCGCTTGAACCGACCAACGAAGCCTATGCCATCGCCAAGATCGCCGGCCTCAAGCTCTGCCAGTATTACCGCCGGCAATACGGCCTGCTTTATCATTCCGCGATGCCGACCAACCTCTACGGGCCGGGTGACAATTATCATCTGCAAAACTCCCACGTGCTGCCCGCGCTCATCCGCAAGTTTCACGAGGCCAAGGAAGCCGGGCACGCGGACGTCACTGCCTGGGGGACCGGCACGCCGCGCCGCGAATTCCTGCACGTCGACGACCTGGCCGAGGCTTGCGCCTTTCTCCTCCGGATGGAGAATCCGCCCGATTGGATCAATATCGGCACCGGGACCGACGTGACGATCAAAGAACTCACTGAAACCGTCGCCGAGGTGACCGGATTCAAGGGGAAAATCGTCTGGGACGCCTCCAAGCCCGATGGCACTTTCCGCAAGCTCATGGACGGGTCAAAATTGGCCGCGCTTGGCTGGCGGGCGCGTTTGGACCTCCGCGCAGGCGTGGAAAAAACCTACGCCAGTTTTCTCGCCGAAAAGGCCGCCGGGACGCTGCGCGATTTTTAGCAGCCCGTCGGGCTTCGCCCACGGGCTGCTCAACAAATAGCTCCGCCATTTTGGGTTAAGCAGCGTGGAGGCGAAGCCCGGCACGCTGCTAGACAAGCCTTGGCTTTTCCCCTTTAAATTTCATCGTCGGAACAGGCGCCGTAATTTTTGCCGCCCGATTGTGCCATGAGCGACAACATCATCGATCTCGAACCCGAGGAGGACTTGGGCGACCGGAAATCTTTTTGGGAGCATCTCGATGACCTCCGCAAGGTCCTCGTGCGCTCGGCCATTGCGATCGGCCTGGCGTTGATCGTCTGTCTGCTGCTCGACAGCCGGCTGGTCGGAATTCTCGAATACCCGCTGAAGCACATGGATCTTTTCGACCGGCCGCAGCCGACCGTGACCTTCCGGCTCGGTTCGACGGAGCTGGGGCCTTATGAAGTTTCCCGCGACCAGTTTTCCGCGCTGCCGCCCGGTGCCGCGCCCCATCTCGTCTTCCAGGTCGATTCCGCCAAAATCGGCCAAGAGCAGGTGGTCACGCTCAAAGCCGTGCCTGGGGCCGAGGGCGGCGGCCCGCTCCGGG
>JBEKQH010000252.1:0-3953 GCA_049519915.1 Opitutaceae bacterium | reverse complement strand
GCCCCAGAAACGGCCCGGGTCGAGGCCGGTGAGATCCTGCACGCGATGGAGCATTTCTTTGGCGGCCTTGTTGGTGAAGGTGAGCAGAAGGATTTCTCCCGGCCGGACGCCCTGCGAAAGCAGCCAGGCGACGCGATAGGTGAGGGTGCGCGTCTTGCCCGAGCCCGCGCCGGCGAGCACGAGCAGCGGCCCGGGCGGCGCGGTCACGGCGGCGAACTGCTCGTCGTTGAGCTGGGCGCGGAAGTCGATGGGCGGAACGCCGCCGGCGGCGCGCTGGTTTTCGAGAACAAAATCCATGGAACGGCAAGCTTCATGCAAAGGCGCCAGGGCGCAAAGAAAAGATTTTGAGCCGATTTTTGCCCGCGGATATCACAGATGATCGCAGATTGGATTCAGCAAATCCGAATTCGGGCGGTGGAAAACCGCTAACGAACAACCCTTTTTAACCGCGAATGAACGCGAATGGACGCGAATAAAGATTGTTGGAATGGAGACAACAACGGGATCGAAGGCCTCGATCTTTGGATGAATTTTGGGTTTTCTGCCTCACTGCAACAATTCGTGTCCATTCGCGTTTATTCGCGGTTAAATTGCCTTGATCCGGATTATCCGCGTTATTAGCGGGAACGTACGATTGGTTTTGTTAGCGTCGATTCGCGGGTTTACCGAGAAATCGTCACTGAACCGGCTCATCTGCGGTGAGCGGTGCGTCGCGCGCTTCGGGTCCGAGCCACGCGATCAGCGCGAGGGCGAGCGCGCCGATGCCGGCCACCCAGCCGAGCGCGAAGGCGTAGTTGCCGCCGTGGTGATGGGCGAGGACGACTTGCAGCGTGGCATTGCAGGAAGCGAACAGGTTGCCGAGTTGATAAGCGAAGCCGGGGAAGGTACCGCGCACGGCGGCGGGCGAGAGCTCGTTGAGGTGCGCGGGCACGACGCCCCAGGCGCCCTGCACCGCGAATTGCATGAGAAAGGCGCCGCAGGCCAGGCCGGCCGCCGAGGTGGCGCCGAGCCAAAGCGGAATCATCGGCAGCACGAGTAACGACGCGGTGGCGATGGCGCGGCGGCGGCCAAAGCGTTGGGAAAGCGTGCCGCAGAGGATTCCGCCCAGCACCGCGCCGAGATTGTAGATGATGACGATGGTGCCGACGGTGGCATTCGGCACATGGCGCTGTTTCTCCAAAAACACGCTTGGGTACAAGTCCTGCGTGCCATGACTGAAGAAATTGAGGGCGGTCATCAAACCGACCATATAGAGAAAAAGCTTCCAATTCGCGCCAAGGATGGCGCCGATGCCGGGTGCGGCCGGGCCGATGTTTTTTTTGCGCTGCGCCTGCTGCGCGAGCCAGGTCGGCGATTCCTTGACGCCTGCGCGGATAAAAAAGACGACGAGGGCCGGAGCGAATCCGGCGATGAACATGCCCCGCCACCCAAAATGCGGGAAAAGGGTTTTGTAGGCGAGTGCCGCCAGCAGGTAGCCGACCGGATAACCCTGCTGAAGAAGGCCCGAAAGCACGCCGCGCGTCCGGACCGGCACCGACTCCATCGCCAGCGAAGCGCCCACACCCCATTCGCCGCCCATGCCGATGCCGAAAAGCGCGCGGAGCACGAGAAACCAGCCTAGCGTCGGCGCGAAGGCCGAGGAAAGCTCCATCGTGGCGTAAAACAAGATGCTGACCATCAAGGCCGGCCGCCGGCCATAGCGGTCGGCGGCCAAGCCAAAAATCAGCGCACCGATCGGACGCATCGCGAGAGTAAGAAAGATCGCGTACGTCACCTCCTTGATTTCGGTGTGAAAATCCCCGGCGATGTGCCGCACGACCATCACGAGCAGAAAAAAATCGAACGCATCGAGCGTCCAGCCCAGGTAGGCGGCGATAAAGGCGCGCCACTGCGCCGGGGTCATGCTGCGCAGTTGGGACCAAGTCGACGGGTCGGCGGACATGGTTAAAGGCGGAAGCGCAAAGGGAAAGAGGAGCCCGGGTCGGGCGGGTTATCCTTAACCCGCCGCCCTAGGTTAGATTGAGGAAACGGCGCATTAAGGATCATGCGCCCTACCTACAGCACCACCAAGTCGTCGCGATGGACGGCTTCGACGTGCTTGCGGGCCGGATATAGCGCGCGGAGCTCAGCGCCTTGTTTGCCGGCAAGGGCGACCATTTCGCTTTTGGAAAAAGAACTCGTGCCCCGGGCGATCACCAGGCCAGTGGGAGCGGCGATATTGACCACATCGCCGGCGGCGAAATCGCCGCTGGCGCCGGTGACCCCCGCCATCAGAAGGCTGGTGCCCCGTTCGCGGAGCGCGGCCGCGGCGCCGGCATTGATCTGGATCGTCCCGGTGGGGCGTTGGAAATAGGCGAGCCAGCGCTTTTTCGCATGGAGCGGCAGTCCGCTGGGCACAAAGAACGTGCCGGGCCCGCGCCCGGAAAAGAGCTTCTCCAAAATGCCGGGCTCGGCGCCGCTGGCGATGAAAACGCCGCAACCGGATTTTGTCGCGAGCTTGGCGGCGGAGATTTTTGAAACCATCCCGCCGACCGCGGTTTCGCTCGTCGTGCCGCCGGCCATCGCCTCGATCTCAGGTGTGATCTTCTCGACGACCGGCACGATCTGGCCTGTGCCGCGCAGGTCGATGAGGCCGGGCGCGGTGGAGAGAATGACGAGATGGTCGGCCTCGATCAGGCTGGCGACCAGGGCGGAGAGCGTGTCGTTGTCGCCAAATTTTATCTCGGTGGCGCTGACCGTGTCGTTTTCGTTGATGACGGGGACGACACCGTAATCGAGCAGCTGGCGGAGGGTGGCCTTGACCCCGAGGTGACGGGCGCGGGCGCGGAGGTCGTCATGGGTCAGCAGGACCTGTGCGACGGTGAGACCGAGCGGGGCGAAGCCGCGCTGCCACGTCTGCATGAGCAGCGACTGGCCGACGGCGGCGCAGGCCTGCTTTCGGGGCAGCTCGGCCGGGCGCCGCTCGAGGCCGAGCGCACCCATGCCGAGGCCGACCGCGCCGGAAGATACGACGAGCACCTCGACCTCGCAGGCGCGCAGGGCGGCGAGCTGTGCGCAGACGGACGCGATGCGCGGCTCATCCAGCCGGCCGACCCCATGGGTCAGAACGCCCGTGCCGAGCTTTACCACCACACGCTTGGGTTTGGCTGAAGAAGAGTTTTTCACGCGAAGGAACACAAAGACCCAGAATCAGGCAATTGAACCGCGAATAGACGCGAATAGACGCGAATAATTGAGAGCGCGTAGAAAGCGGTGTGGCAATGCATTGAAAGGCGACCGGAAAGCATGCTCAAAATCTCAGCCGGTCCGATCTCTTATTGGCGTTCATTCGCGTCCATTCGCGGTTTCCCACTGCATGGGCCCGGCTTCGTGTCCTTTGCGTTCTTGGTCTAAACAATCAGACCGCCAGCAATTCCTTTTCCTTGGCCGCGAGCTGCTCGTTGATGTCCTTGGTGAATTTGTCGGTGAACGTCTGCACCTCTTTTTCCAAGCGTTTCATTTCGTCTTCGGGCAGGCCGGCTCTTTTCAGGGCTTCGAGCGAGTCGCGGCGGACGGTGCGGACATGCACGCGGCCTTCCTCGGCGAGTTTGTTGGCCACCTTGACGAATTCCAGGCGGCGTTCACGGCTCATGTCGGGAAGAGGAACCCGGACGAGCGCGCCGTCCACGATGGGATTGAAGCCGAGGTTGGCCTGCTGAATGGCTTTTTCGATGGCTTTGACGAGGGATTTGTCCCACGGCTGGATTTGGATGAGACGCGCGTCGGGCGTGGAAATGGCGGCGCACTCTTTGAGCCGCATGGACGAGCCATAGGCCTCAACCGTGACGCTTTCGACCATGGCCGGCGTGGCTTTGCCGGTGTGGATGGTGGCGAATTCGTGCAGCGTGTGTTCAAAGGCCTTTTTCATCTTGGCCTGCATGTCATTGACGATGGGGTGGGACATGGTGGTGGGT
>JBEKQH010000251.1:0-3971 GCA_049519915.1 Opitutaceae bacterium | reverse complement strand
GGATTGGCGGCCACGTGGATTTTGCTTGCCGGTTTGAGGACAAGCGTAAACCAGCGAGGTGTTGGGTTCGGTTATGGAATGACCGCGTGGGACTACGCGTTGACGTCTTGCCGTTCGCTGGTGCGTTATCTCGAATTGGCCTTCTGGCCGCATCCGCTTGTTTTTGACTACAGTGTCGACGGGGTCCGTCGCATGGCCACCGTCTGGCCCTTTGTCCTGGTGCTTTCGCTCCTCGTCGCGGGCGTGGCGATTGCACTGCAGCGAAGGGCGGCGATCGGCTTCGCGGGTGCGTGGTTTTTCTTGATCCTGGCGCCGACCTCGAGCTTCGTCCCCATCGCGGGCCAGCCGATGGCGGAACACCGGATGTATCTGCCGCTGGCCGGTGTGATTGCATTAGCCGTGTTCGGGTTGTATCGATGGGGGGGGCGGCGCAGTCTGATCCTGTGGGCGGTCCTGTCGGTGGGTCTCGGCTGCCTGACGGTTCGACGCAACGAAGATTACCGCTCCGCCTTGGCCATTTGGAGCGACACCGCGGCCAAACAACCGCGCAACGCCAGGGCCAATAACAACCTAGGCTTGATCTTGGCCGATCTACCCGGACGATTGACGGAAGCAATTTACCGCTACGAGACAGCGCTGCGCATCGATCCATATTTTGCGGAGGCGCACAACAACCTGGGCCTGGCGCTCTCGCATGTCCCCGGTCATTTGGCCGAAGCGATTGCCCACTATAACGCCGCGCTGCGGATCGATCCGCATTCTGCGGAAGCGCATAACAACCTGGGCCTGGCGCTCTCGCATGTCCCCGGCCATTTGGCCGAAGCGATTGCCCACTATCAAACGGCCCTGTGCCTCCAGCCGGATCTGGCGGAAGCGCACAACAACCTGGGTCTCGCGCTGGCCCAATTCCCCGGGCGACGGTCGGAGGCCATCGCCCATTTTGAAGCGGCGTTGCTCATCGATCCTAATTTTGCCGTCGCGCATAACAATCTGGGCGTGGCTCTATCGGCCGAACCGGGTCGATTAGCCGAAGCGATTTCGCAGTTTGCGGCGGCGTTGCGGATCGATCCCGATTTGCTGCCGGCGCGGCAGATGTTGGACAAATTGAGGGCGACCCCGCCCCAGGCTGGCCAGAAGTGATTATCGCCCTCCCACCCGGATCACGGACCGCGGTCGCGGGCGCCGTCCTCGAGATGGCGCACCGCCAGCGCGGTCCAACCGGTCTGGTGGCTGGCGCCGACGCCGCGGCCGTTATCACCGTGGAAATATTCATAGAAGAGCACGAGCTCGCGGAAATGCGGGTCGTCGGCGTAGCGCTTGTCTTCGCCGTGCACGGGCCGGCGGCCGGCGGCATCGGGCAGAAAAATAGACCCTTGCCGCCGGGCGATTTCATGGGCGACAGCGCGGAGGTTGAGCCTGCGGCCGGAGCCGGCGGGCAGCTCGACGAGCAGTGAATCGCCATAGTAGGCGTGATAGCGTTCGAACGCCTCGACCAAAAGATAGTTGATGGGAAACCAGATCGGGCCGCGCCAGTTGGAATTGCCGCCGAAGAGATGGGAGTTGCCTTCGGCGGGCGTGTAATCAAGCCGCAATTCCTGGCCGTCGGCGCGGAAAACGAACGGCGCCCGTTCATGGCATTTTGAGACGCTGCGGATGCCGAAGGACGAGAGAAACTCCGTTTCGTCGAGCAGATAGCGCAGCACGCGCACCAGGCGTTCGCGCGAGGGCAGGGCGAGGAGGATCTTGCTATGGCCGAGCGAACAATCCTCGGCGCAATAAGTGATGTGGTGAGAGAGATCGGGGCGGTGATGGAGAAACCACTCGTAGCGTTTCTTGAAGCCGGGCAGGCGGTCGATGAGGTTGCGGTCGAGCACCTCGACGGCGATGAGCGGCAACAGGCCGACGACCGAGCGCGTCTTGAGCGGCATCGTGTGGGCGCCAAAGTCGATCTGGTCGTAATAAAACCCATCCAGCTCGTCCCATAGGCCTGTGCCGCCGGCGGTGTTCATGGCGTCGACGATCTGCACGAAGTGTTCGAAAAACTTCGATGCCATGTCCTCGTAGGCGACGTGGACGTGGTCGCCATGGTAGGCGAGCTCCAGCGCCATCGAAAGCATGGTCGCCGCGTAAAACGCCATCCAGGCCGTGCCGTCGGCCTGGCGCAACTGGCCGCCGCCGGGGATCGGCTGGCCCCGGTCGAACACGCCGATGTTGTCGAGTCCGAGAAATCCGCCGGAGAAAAGATTTTTCCCGTCGGCATCCTTGCGGTTGACCCACCAGGTGAAATTGAGGAGCTGCTTTTGGAAGACGCTTTCGAGAAAATCCCGGTCGCGATGGCCGCGGGCGGCGGCGATCTTGTAGACGCGCCAGCAGGCCCAGGCGTGCACGGGCGGATTCACGTCCCCGAAGGCGAATTCATATGCGGGAATCTGCCCGTTGGGATGCATGTACCATTCGCGCAGGAAGAGCACGAGTTGCTGCTTGGCAAAATCCGGATCGATGCGCGCCATCACCAGCATGTGGAAGGCGTGGTCCCATGCGGCAAACCACGGATATTCCCACTTATCGGGCATCGAGATGACGTCGCGGCTGTAGAGATGCCGCCAGTCCCGATTGCGCCCTGCTTTGCGGCTTTCCGGCGGCGGCACGGTGCTGGGATCGCCGTCGAGCCAATGATCGACGACGTAATAATAAAACTGTTTTGACCAGAGCAGCCCGGCGTATCCCTGGCGGATGACGTCGCGTTCGTCAGCCGTGGCGGCGGCCGGGATGATCCGGCGGTAGAATTCGTCCGCTTCGTTTCTGGCCCGCGCCATTTCGGCGGAAAATTTCGCGCCGAAGGGCACCGGCTGGTTTATTTCCCGGGCGTACAGTTGCAGCTCTACGGTCTGTTCGGCGCCGGCGGGAATCGACAAAACGTAATGGAGCGCGGCCTTGGTGCCGCTGTGTCCGGGATTCACCGCGGCGGTCTCGTTATGGACGAGGTAACGATGGAACGCATCCTTCACATAAGGCGAGGCGTTGGGTGAATTAAAAAGCCGCTGATTGTTGGTCTCGTTTTCGGTGAAAAGGGGCGTCGGCTGCGTTCCGCCGGAGGACGGGGCGAACTGCAGCGCGTAGCCGCCGAGCGTTTCGTGATCGGCCGAAATCGTATCGGCGCCGTCGAGTTGCAGCCGCGGCTTTTGGGCCACGCCCTCGCGGGTGCAGCCGAACGTCCACATGTTGCGGAACCAAAGGGTCGGCAGGAGGTGAAGGACCGCGGCCTCGGGCCCGCGGTTGGCCACCGTGAGGCGGATGAGCATATGGTCGGGGCCGGCCTTGGCATAATCGGCGAACACGTCGAAATAGCGGCCGTCGTCGAAGAGGCCCGTGTCGGCCAGTTCAAATTCGCCGCTGGCCAGGCCGCGGCGGCGGTTTTCCTCCACCAACCAATTGTAGGGAAACTCGGTCTGCGGGTATTTGTAAAGTGCCCGCATCCACGAATGGGTGGGCGTGGCATCCAGATAATAGTATAGCTCCTTCACATCCTCGCCGTGATTGCCCTCGGGGCCGGTCAGCCCGAAGAGGCGCTCCTTCAGAATCGGGTCGCGGCCGTTCCAAAGCGCGACCGAGAAACAAAGGCGGCCTTCGCGGTCGGCGATGCCGAGCAGACCGTCCTCGCCCCAGCGATAAGCCCGGCTGCGCGCGTGGTCGTGCGGAAAATAATCCCAGCAGGAGCCTCCGGCGGAATAGTCCTCGCGCACGGTGGCCCACTGGCGCTCGGCCAGATAGGACCCCCAGCGCTTCCAGTTTTTTGTGCGGGCGCAGTCTTCGGCGAGGCGTTGTTCCTCGGCGGTCGGGGGGAGGGAGTCGTCCGGATGGCTCATGCGGGTGGATGGGTAAGCGTATCAGGTTTGGAATCGCAGGCCTCGCGTGGCGCGGCGCTGTCGTCGGTCGGGATGAGCTGGCGCGATGGCGGCGCGCGGAGGTAT
>JBEKQH010000250.1:0-3974 GCA_049519915.1 Opitutaceae bacterium | reverse complement strand
CTGCAGCCGCCGGCGCAGGTCGTGCTGGCGGGTGATCCGGGCGCTGACGATTTTCGCGCTCTGGCCGCCGTGCTGTCCGAGCGGGCCGGCCCGCGGCGGGTGTTGCTCTGCGCGGAGGTCAGCTCAGGGCAGGCCCATTCGACGGATTCGGCAAGCTCACCGCAGGCAAGCTTCCTCCTTCGCCAATGCTACGGAGGACAGGCCGGGCAGGCGCCAGCGGACGTCAAAGGTCCAATGTCCGAGTCCGTCCGGCAAACCTTGAACGTCGAACCCGGAACCTTGAATCGTTCAAAAGCACGGCAGGCTTGGCTGGCGAAACGCGTGCCGGAACTGGCCGCGATGCAGCCGGTGGGTGGGCGGGCGGCGGCCTACGTCTGCGAAAATTTTACTTGCCGGCCGCCCGTCAGCGATCCGGCCGTCTTGCGTGCGTTCTTCCGTTGAGCCGGCGTCGTGCAATCGGGCTGGAGAAAAGGTTCAAAATTCTCCACCGCTCCGATAAAATAATTTATCTCCCCCCAAATGGCGGAGCCATTTGTTAAGGAGCCCGTCGGGCTTTGTCCACGGGCTCCTCGGACGATCAATTTTATGGCAGAACGATTGCATAAGTGGTTCATTATTATTTTATTTTGTCGTGGCGTGGCCGGTCTTGAATATGCTCCACTCTCTTGGTTTAGTAAGATTGTCCCTCCATGAATCGCCTCCAGCTCAGCTTAACGATTCCCCTGTCGGATGATGATCCGGATGCCTGCGCGCGGGCGCTAGTCGGCGAAAGTTGAACCATGTTCAAGACCGCGTCTATTCGTGTGTTGCTAGTGGCTGAGGACGAGGGGGATTACCGAACGCTGGGCGGGTATTTGGCTGAAATCAGCCAGGCCTATCAACTCGATTGGGTGCGGGGCGGCGACGAGGGGCTCCAACGGATTGCCGAGGGGCGCCATGACGTCGTGTTGTTGGACCAGCAGCTCGGCCGAATGTCTGGGCTCGATGTGCTCTGGCAGGCGCTGGCCAACGACAGCCGTGCGGCCTTTGTCTTTCTTACGGCTCGGACCGACCGGGCATTCGACGAACTGGTCTTGCGCGCCGGCGCAGCCGACCATTTGGTCAAGCCCCAGATCAATGCCCCGCTGCTTGACCGCGCCATCCGTTATGCCCTTGAACGCCGGCGGGTGGACGACGCCCGCCGCGAAAGCGAAGAGCGTTTCCGCCTCATGGCCAACGCCGTGCCGGCGCTTCTTTATGTGACCGACGCGGAAGGCCGCGGCACGTTTGTGAACCAAAGCTGGCTCGATTTCCGCGGCTCCAGCTTCGCGGAAGAGTGCGGCGACGGCTGGCTGGAGGGCATGCATCCCGAAGATCGCGAACGCGCCCAGGCCCACTTCGCGAATGCCGTTCATCAACGCAGCAAACAGCAGATCGAATACCGCTTCCGCCGCAGCGATGGCGAATACCGTTGGATGCTTGACATCGGTGTGCCGCGCTTCCTGCCCGACGGCACGTTTACGGGTTACGTCGGCTCCCTGACCGATATTACCGAACGCAAGCACCGCGAACAGGCGACCCCGCCTCCTCACGCCGATTCCGGGCGCAACTCACACTTGATGTTGCAATTTCTCGCCAACATGGGCCACGAAATCCGCACGCCGATGAACGGCATTATCGGCATGTCCGGTCTCCTGCTCGACACGACGCTCACCACGGAGCAGCGCGAACTGGCCGAGATCGTCCAGAAGAGCGCCGATACTCTCTTGGGGGTGGTCAACGACATCCTGGATCTTTCCAAAATTGAAGCGGGCAACTTGCGGATCGAAGAAACCGAATTCGACTTGTGCCAGCTCATCGAAGACACGCTGGCCCTTTTTGCCGAGCGCGCGGACGACAAGGGCCTCGAGCTTGCCTGTGAATTTTCGCCGGGGATCTCATCGCTGCTGTGCGGCGATCCCGGTTGTATCCGCCAGGTGCTGGCCAACCTTGTCGGCAACGCCATCAAATTTACCGAGCGAGGGGAAGTTTTGGTGCACGTCGCCGGCTTAGAAAAGCCCGGCGCCGCGCAGGCCTTTCGGATTGAAGTTCGCGACACCGGCATCGGCATCACCGCCGAGGCCCAGCGCCAGCTTTTCCAGCCTTTCCTCCAGGCGGACGGTGGCGCCGCCACGCGCCACTACGGCGGCACGGGCTTGGGCTTGGCCATCGCGCGCCAGCTGATCGAGCTCATGGGCGGAAGCATTGGCGTGAAGAGCGAACCCAGCCGGGGCTCGACTTTTTGGTGCGAGCTTTCACTACCGAAGCTTTCGTCCCATGGGCCGGTCGCGCTCCCGGCTATCCCGGCCGGCATGGCCGTCCTGGTGGTTGACGATAATGCCACCACCCGCCGGATCATCACCGCGCAGCTTGCGCAAATGGGAATCGCCGTTGAGGCCGCGGTCGATGCGGCCGACGCTCTGACGCGCTTGCAAGCCCGCCAAAAGGCGGGTCGATCCTTTCAGGCGGCTCTCCTTGACCATCGCATGCCTGGTGAGGATGGGGTGGCCCTGGCGCAGAAGATCCGTTCCGACATCGCTCTGCGCGGAACCAAACTCATTATGCTTACGTCCGCCAGCCATCTGGGCGAAGCGAAGGAGCTCCGGGCGCTCGGCATTGGCGCGTTTCTGATCAAGCCGGTGCGCGCCATGCGGCTGCGGCAGAACCTGTCCCGCCTGCTCGCATCCAGCCCGGTCAAGGGTGACAAGGCTGGGACGGGCGGCCGCGCGCAGCCCCGCCGCGAGTCCATTCTGAGAGCCCTCGTGGTGGAGGACAATTTCGTCAATCAAAAGGTCGCCCAACGCCAGCTGGAGAAACTCGGCCACCGGGTTGAGGTGGCCAATAACGGCGCGAGGGCGCTGGAGATGCTCGCGCTCCAGAAATACGACGTGGTCATCATGGACTGCCAGATGCCGATCCTCGACGGTTACGAGACCACCCGCTGCATTCGCGCCGGCCAGGTGCCCAACCTCGACCGCCGGGTGCCCATCATCGCGCTCACGGCCTATGCCATGGAAAGCGACCGGCAGAAATGTCTGGCCGCGGGGATGAATGAATTTATCAGCAAACCGATCCGTTACGAGGAGCTCAAGGCATCCATCGAGCGGGTTTTGGCCAAGCCTATGCGCGAGGCGTCATCTCAGGTCGGGGCTCATTCTTCGGCGGGGTTCGTGGTGTTGGATCTCGCGCAGTTCGAGCGTCTCACGGGCCTGCAGGACGAGGATGACCCAAGGTTTCTGGCCAATCTCATCGATCTTTTCCTCCGAGAAACGCCGAAACGCATCCGGGATCTGGCGGCCTGCGCGACCAAGGGTGACGCGCGGGCCACCCGACAACTGGCCCACACGGTCAAAGGCGCCTGCGACAATTTTGGCGGGCGCGCGCTCCAGGCTCTTTGCCTGGAAATCGAGGAATGTGCCCGGGCCGGCAATTTGAAAAAGGCCGCGGCTCTCATAGGGAGGCTGGAGCCTGAGCTTGCTTGCCTCGCGAAAGAGCTTAACTTGCAGAAAGAAAGGCTCAGTCCCCCTTGAATATCCTCGCTGTCGAAGACGATATCCTTGCCCGAAAGATCATTTGCCGGACATTGCGCCGTTTGGGCCACGATGTCGTGGAGGCGGCTGATGGCGAGGAAGCGTGGACCTGCCTCGGGGCGGGCGGTGTGCGCGTGGTTGTCAGCGACTGGCTGATGCCGCGTCTCGACGGTCTCGAGCTTTGCCGCCGCATTCGGTCCCGGATCGGGGCCGATTACGTTTATTTTGTCCTGCTGACCGGCAACAGCGCCAGCGACGAGAACCAACGGACGGCGGCCGAGGCCGGCGTCGACGACTTCCTGACCAAGCCGCTCGATCCGCAGGAAATGTGGATGCGTTTACGCGTGGCCGAGCGGATCCTTCGTTACGCCACCCAAGTCAGCCAACTCGAGGCTTTCCTCCCGATCTGCTCTTACTGCAAAAAAA
>JBEKQH010000249.1:0-3998 GCA_049519915.1 Opitutaceae bacterium | reverse complement strand
AAACATCGGCCCCGCGTAGCGCATGACAAAATAAAACCAGGCGACGAAAGCCACGAGAGCGAGCGCGATCGTGGCATTCATGTCGGCGTTGCCGGGACGGACAAACTCCATCCAATCGCCGTGCCTTTGGACATAGACGGTGCCGACACCAGGAAACAGCCCGCTCCAATTTTGGATCAGGATAAAAGTGAAGAGCGAAATAAGCAGCGGAAAGGCGTGGGACGCGACTTTTGCCCCGACGATCGGCGAAATGAGACCGCGCACCCCCTCCACGAGATTTTCTACAACGGCCTGACCGCGCGAGGGAACAAGCTTGGGCTTTCTGATGATAAGCCGGACCGCGATAATAAAGATGATCGCGACCACCCAGCTTGTGACCATGCTGTTCGTCACCCATTGCAGCGGACCCTGGCGAAAGAATTGCCCGGCCTTCGGTTCAACTCCGGATTCGCCGGCCAGCGCCGGCGCAGCCGTGGCAACCAGCAAGAACAAAGGGGGGAGAATTTTTCTGAACCGTGGCATGAATGTGAGCGGAGATGGCGCGGAGAGAGAGATGAGGAGCTACAAAAGGACAACTTGTTAGGCGGAGAGCGCGGGCGGCGTCAACCATTGAAAATTAAGCTGCCAAAAGGCTGCAGCTTACCTTTGTAAACGGCCGGGTTTTCACGGGCCGGCTTTGCATTCCGCCACGAGCGAATAATAGGCGCGGGCGCGGGCCTGGAAAACCGTCTCCCTCTCAAAAATCCACGGCGCCGTGGGTTCGGTCCGCCAAGCCCCGTGCGCAGCAATGACTTCCGTAGCCTGAGCGAAGTAATCGGAGTGGTCCGTGCGAAAATAGAGACGCGTCCCCTCCCCCGCCCAAGGCGCCAGCGCATTGAGAAACGCCGGCTGCATCAGGCGGTTCTTGTGATGCCGGCGTTTGGGCCAAGGATCGGAGAAAAGCAGGATAATCGCGCTAAACGTGGCCCCTTTCGGCAGAGCGGCGAGAAAATCCATCGCTTCCGCCTGAAAGAAATGGAGATTCGGCAGCTTGGCGCGGTCGCGTTTGCGGACGGCGCGGGCGATGCGTTCAGCCACAAGATCAATGCCGATGCATAACTTCCCGGGATGCGCCGCCGCATAAGCGGTGAGAAAATGACCGTGGCCGCAGCCGATTTCACCGACGAAAGCCGCTCCGGCCGGCAGCACGTTCGCCAGCATGGCGCGCAAGTCGGCGCGGCGTTGCGCGATGAGCGCAAGATGAGCGGGACTGGTTGAAATCGTTTCCACAGCGGGAGTTTCTTTAACGCACGGACGCGTCTTGAAAAGAGGATGTCATTCTGAGCAAAGCGAAGAATCTCTTTTGCTGTGGGGTGGACGCCCTCGTCCGCCAGGTCAAGCGGGATGCGGGCACCCCGCCCACAAAGCTGAGATTCTTCGCTTCGCTCAGAATGACATAAAGAAAATTCCTTCCACCGGCGCATTAAGGATAATGCGCCCTACCCGCCTGCCACGCGAAGGACCTTAATCTATGCGCATTGTTATCCATTCCCCGTGCGCAGGGGTAGGCTGAAGAAGAAGGCCGTGCCCTGCCCCAGCTGGCTCTCGCACCGGACACGGCCGCCGTGAAGCTGGACGATGTGCTTGACGATGCTGAGACCGAGACCGGTACCGCCTTTCTCGCGTGAGCGGCCTTTGTCCACCCGGTAGAACCGTTCGAAGATATGCGGGAGGTCGGTTTCGGGAATGCCCGGTCCATTGTCCCGCACACACACCTCCACCTCGTCGTTGCGAAGCTGGGTGGAAATATCGATCCGTGAACCCCGGGGGGCGTATTTGAGGGCGTTGTCGAGCAAGTTGTCGAAAACTTGGGTGATTTTCAGCGGATCGAGCCGGAGCTCGCCCACCGCGGAATCGAGCGAAAAATTGAGCAGGTGTCCCTTGGTCGAAGGGCGGGCGCGGTAGTCGTCGACGAGGCCCGTGATCAACGTGGAAAGAGAGGTCGGTTCGCGGTGAAGGTCGGGATTGATCGACTCGAGACGCGAAAGGGCCAGCAAATCTTCGAGCAACGAGTTGAGCCGTTCGGTGTGGCGCTGGACCGTGAGCAGGAAGCGTTCGCGATCCTCGACCGGCATGTCCCGGCTATCAACGAGCGTCTCGATGTAGCCTTTGATCACGCTGAGCGGCGTGCGCAGTTCGTGGGAGACATTAGCGACAAAGTCCTTGCGGACGCTTTCGAGCTTCTTCTGCTGAGTGATGTCGTGCAGGACGAAAAGCGCCCAGGGTCCGCGCTGGCCGTCGAGCGGCGCGGTCAGCGTGCCGGTGGCCTCGACCCAGGTGGAGGTGTTGCCTTCGATAAACTCGATTTCATGCTGCGGCTCGGCACGCCCGGCGCGCACCGCATCGACATAATTGAGAAAAGCCACGCTGCGCAGGACGAGTTCGAGACGTTGGCGCAAAATATTTTTTGCACTCGGAAATATAGCCTGTAACGCTTTATTGGCTAATAGGATATAGTTGTTGGCATCGACGATTAACACGGCTTCCTGCAGGCTGCCCAGGGTGGCCTCGAGCTGAGCGAGCTGGCCGGTGCGGAGCTGTTGGAGACGGTTGATTTCGGCAATCAAGTCGTTGGCCGCGCCGACAATCCGGCTGCAATCGTCGTCGCCCCGAATATCCACGTGCAGCATCGGCTGCTTTTGGAGCATCGCCTGCTCAAGATTGCGCGAAACGATCCGGTAACGGCGCAGCCGGAAAAGCGCGATGATGAGTCCCGCGGCGAGTGCCAGCGTGACTAGATAGAGCATGCCTCGGATTTGCGCTCGGCCATGCGGTAGCCGACGCCGCGGATGGTTTCGATCCAATCCGCCTCTGCGCCGAGCTTTTCGCGGAGGCGGCGCACATGCGTGTCAACCGTGCGCGTTTCGATTTCGGTTTCGTAGTTCCAAACATTGATCAGCAGATGCTCGCGCGTCTGCACGCGGCCGCGCCGTTCCATCAAGAGATGCAACAGCTTGAACTCCGTGGCCGTGAGATCGAGCGTGACGCCATGGATTGACGCCTCGTGGCATTCGACATCAAGAACGATCTGGCCAACCTGCAAACGACGCTCGGTTTGGGGCGCGCTTTCCGCCGCCCGGCGTAGAATGGATTGCACCCGCAGGACAAGTTCCTTGGTGCTGAACGGCTTGGCTACGTAATCGTCGGCACCTGTCTCGAGACCCGCGATGCGGTCGGCTTGTTCGGCCTTGGCCGTAAGAAAGATAATCGGAATCCGCTTCAGCTTGGGATCGGCGCGGAGCATGCGGCAAATTTGTATGCCATTGAGATCGGGCATCATCACGTCGAGTATAACCAGATCCGGCAAAAAACTCCTGGCTAAGCCGATGCTGCTGTTTGGGTTGTTGATCGTCTCAACCTGAAACCCTTTCGCCTTGAGATGATACGCCACAAGCTCGGTCACGTCCGACTCATCGTCGACGACGAGAATTTTTTGGGTTTTGGGCTCTGACATTGCACTTACACTCATAGCCATCGCAACGGCGGAGGCTAGCGAATTTGTATCCGTTACTGAATTGTCACATGGCTTTCAAAACGCAGCCTGTAGGCAACATCGGACCGGAGGACTCGGCTGCGGGCAGCCGGAAGGGAACAGACCCAACTTTTGGCGACGTTCGGAGGCTATTGAAGCCGAAATTTTGATCTCATTTTTCGGTATGGCTATGCTTGATCTCCATCCGCCGCGCCGGGTCGCCGCGCCGATTCGATCAGCACCATGAGAATGCTGATGTCCGCAGGATTGACCCCGCTGATGCGACTGGCCTGCCCAAGCGTGCCGGGACGGAATTGGTCGAGTTTAAGCGCACTTTCCAGACGCAAACCTCGCACTGACCGATAGTCGATATCGTTTGGGATCCGGATTTTTTCAATTTCGCCCATTTTTTCTATCTGGCGAAGTTCTCTCGATAAATATCCCTTATAAGCAACGCGATACGTAACTTCGTCACGAATGAAAGATG
>JBEKQH010000248.1:0-3999 GCA_049519915.1 Opitutaceae bacterium | reverse complement strand
CGCTCTCAGCGCGTTGAGGTCAACGCGCTCCACCCGCGCTACCGCACGAAACAGTTTATTAATACGTTCCAGGCCATCCATGCAGCGGCTGATCGCGGGTCCCGGCATGCGATTAGGCTGGTTATACGGCTTGCCAGGAAACCATGAATACTTTATTGGTTTTCTTGGTTTTCATGCCTGTGGATCTCTCCCTGCCTCCCGTGACCGACGATGCGCGCACCCGCATCCTCCGCGAAGCGCGCGCGCTTCTTTGCCCACGGCTACAGCGCCTTCACGATGGCCGACCTGGCCACGGAGCTGGGTATGAGCAAGAAGACGCTTTACGTGCACTTTCGGGGCAAACACGCGATCATCCGCGCCGTGATCGATGAGATGGCCGCCGAGATCCGCGCCGACGCGGAAACCGTGCTGCACGATTCCCGACTGACGTTTGTGGAAAAGCTGCGCGGCTTCGTGCAAGGCATGATCGAGCGCCTGGCCAGCGCCGACCACACGGTCATGCGCGACCTGCAGCGGTTCGCCCCCGACCTGCATCGTTATATCGAGCAAATGCGCAGCCGCAACATTCCCTATATTTTCGGTCGCTTTGTCGAAGAAGGACAGCTCTGCGGCGCCGTGTGCGACGACGTAAGTCCGATCATCGCCGTCGAGTTTCTGCTGCACGCCGTCCAGGGGATGATGCAACCGGCCGTGCTCAAGCGGCTTCGCCTGGGTCCGCCGGACGTCTTTGAAAATTCCATCAACCTCTTCTTCGGGGGCCTGCTCACGCCCGCCGGCCGCAAAGAATATGAAAAGTTTTTTCCACGTTAACCTGGCGGCGGCGCTCGTCTTCGCCGTCGCGGGCTGCGCACCGCACCGCCCGCCGGCCTGGCAAGGCTACCTCGAGGGCGAGTTTGTCTACGTCGCCGCTCCGCTCGGTGGGCAATTGGAAATTCTCTCGGTGCAAAAAGGCGCTTGGGTCACGGCGGGCGCCCCGCTCTTCGCCCTCGAACGCTCGGCCGAGCTGGACGCCCAACACCAAGCGGCCGCCCGCTTGGCCGACCTGCGCAAAGGCCAGCGGCCGACCGAACTCGCGGCGCTCGGAGCCCGCCTCGCGCAAGCTCGCGCCACGGCGGAGCTTTCCAGCCGCGAACTGGCCCGACAGGAAGAACTTTTCGCCAGCGGCACCTCCACCGCCGACGAAATCGATCGCGCGCGCCTTACCCACGAAGCCGATCTCCGCGCCGTCGACCAACGGGCGGCGGAACTCGAAACCGCGCGGCTCGGCGGCCGGACCGACCTCGTCGAGGCCGCCCAAGCCACCTTGGAGCAGGCGGATTGGAGTGTCGCCCAAAAGCAGCAAGCCGCCCCCTGCTCCGGCCTCGTGTTCGACACTCTCTACCGCCCCGGCGAATTTGTCGCCGCCGACAATCCGGTCGTCGTGCTACTGCCGCCGGAAAACATCAAAGTGCGCTTTTTTGTGTCGGAGTCCGACTTTGCGGCGCTGCGGGCCGGACAAACCGTGCGAGTGTCGGCGGGCGGATGGAACCGGCCGCTCGACGCCCGCGTCAGCTATTTGTCGCCTCAGCCCGAATACACGCCGCCCGTTCTCTACAACCGCGACAACCGGGAAAAACTCGTCTTCATGGTCGAGGCGGTCTTTTCCCCCGGCGACGCGCGCGATCTCCATCCCGGCCAGCCTGTGGACGTGGCCCCATGATGAAGGCCGATTCTGAAGACTGGGTCATCGATGTCACCGGCGTGACGAAGAAATTCGGCGGCAAGACCGTCGTCGACGCCATCGACCTCCAGGTGCGGCGCGGCGAGATCTTCGGTTTTCTCGGCCCCAATGGCAGCGGCAAGACGACCTTCATCCGCATGCTCTGCGGCCTGCTCACGCCCGACGCCGGCTCCGGCACCTGCCTGGGCTTCGACCTCCGCACGCAACAAGCCGAAATCAAGAGCTTGGTCGGCTACATGACCCAGCGCTTTAGCTTTTATGAAGACCTGAGCATCCGCGAGAACCTGGATTTTGTCGCGCGGATCTACCACGTGCCCGACCGCGCCACCGCGGTCGAGCGCAGCCTCGACCGCCTCGGATTGCAAAGCCGCCGCCGCCAGCTGGCCGGCCAGCTCTCCGGCGGCTGGAAGCAACGCCTCGCCCTGGCCGCCTGTCTCCTCCACACCCCTCGCCTGCTCTTGCTCGATGAGCCGACCGCAGGCGTGGATCCGCGCGCCCGCCGCGACTTTTGGGACGAAATCCACCAACTCGCCGCCGGCGGCCTTACCGTGCTCATCACCACCCATTACATGGACGAAGCCGAGCGCTGCCACCGTCTTGCCTACCTTTCCTTTGGCCGGCTGCTCGTGCAGGGCACGGTGGCGGACGTCATCGCCTGCGGCGGCCTCGACACCTGGTCGGTCGGCGGACCCGACTTGCCGGCGCTCGCCGCACGGCTGCGGAGCCAGCCGGGCGTCGACCAGGTCGTCGCCTTTGGCAACACGCTGCACGTCAGCAGCCGCGACGCGGCCAAACTCGACGCCACCGTCGCCGGGATCAACGATCCGCGGCACGAGTGGACGCGCATTCGCTCCGGTCTCGAGGACGTGTTCATCAGCCTGATGGATCGGACGCAGGACAATTTCTCATGAAAATGCGCCGCTTCACCTTTCATCGGCTCTGGGCCGTCGTGCTAAAGGAGTTTATCCAGATGCGGCGCGATCGCGTGACGTTCGCCATGATGATCGGCATCCCGTTGATCCAACTCACGCTCTTCGGCTTCGCCATCAATTCCGACCCTAAGTACCTGCCGACCGCCATCCGCAACGCCGACCGGGGCCCGTTCGCACGCACGCTTGTCGCCGCGCTGGGGAACAGCCATTATTTCACCCTCGTGCGCGAAACGGCCTCGGAGGCCGAGGCCGAGCGGCTCCTGCAACTCGGCGAGGTCCAGTTCGTGGTCAACGTTCCGGTGGACTTCACGCGCAAACTGCTGCGCGGCGAGCGCCCGACCGTGCTGGTCGAGGCTGACGCCACCGATCCCGCCGCCACCGGCCCGGCCCTTTCCGCGGTCAAGACGATCGCGGACACGCTCTTCGACCGCGACCTCACCGGGCCGCTCGCTCGCCTGCGCGCGAAGCCTGGTCCGGTCGATTTCGAGATTCACGCGCATTACAACCCGGAGAACATCACGCAATACAACGTCGTGCCGGGCCTCATGGGCGTCGTGCTCACGATGACCATGGTGATCATCACGGCGCTCGCGATTACCCGCGAGCGAGAGCGGGGCACGATGGAAAATCTCCTGGCCACGCCGGCGCGGCCATTCGAGGTCATGGTCGGAAAGATCCTGCCCTACATCGTCGTCGGTTATATCCAGGTCACGCTCATCCTGCTCGCCGCGCGATTCATCTTCCATGTGCCGATGGTCGGCAGCCTTCCGCTGCTTTACGCCGTGTCGCTGATCTTCATCGCCGCGAATCTCGCGGTCGGCATCACATTCTCCACCCTGGCGCAAAACCAGCTCCAGGCCGTGCAGATGGCTTTCTTCTTCTTTCTCCCGTCGATCCTGCTCTCCGGCTTCATGTTTCCTTTCCGCGGCATGCCGGAGTGGGCGCAATGGGTCGGCACCTGTTTGCCCAACACGCATTACCTGCGAATCGTGCGCGGCATTCTGCTCAAGGGCAACGGCCTTGCGGAAATCGCACCGGAAATCTGGCCTTTGCTGATTTTCGTCGCCGTGGCCATGACCGTCGGCGTGAAACGCTATCGGCAGACGTTGGACTGACTCAACACCCAACGCTGAACGCTGAACGTCGAACGTCGAACTCCGAACGCTAAAGTGTATCAAGACGTGGATTCACGGTTTACGGTTCTTGCCTCACAGTCTATAATCGACCATTCGTCTTTGGTTCAGCGTTCAGCGTTCAGCGTTCAGCGTTCAGCGTTCAGCGTTCAGCGTTCAGCGTTCAGCGTTCAGCGTTCAGCGTTCAGCGTTCAGCGTTCAGCGTTCAGCGTTC
>JBEKQH010000247.1:0-4013 GCA_049519915.1 Opitutaceae bacterium | reverse complement strand
CGCGCTCAAGGGTGATCGCTTCATACTCGGTCCGGCCCGGCGATTTCCGGCTGGTGCTGGGATCGCCGCCTTCGCGGTGTTTGACGACTTCGGTCGTCCGTTTTAGCGCGGTGCATTTGCTGATGCCGGCGACGTAACGCCCGTCCCACTTAAGGCGGAACTTGAAGTTTTTGTAGGGATCGAAACGGGTGGGATTAACGGTGAATTCGGCCATGGTGAGCTCCTTCTATGTTTGCGGGATGTTGGTTAAGACTGAGCCTGTCCGGACATTTGTGAGATAGTGATCACGACGAATTCCGCCGGTTCCAGCGGAGCGAAACCGACCAGGATATTCACGATGCCAAGATCGATATCGGCTTGGGTGGTCGTGTCGCTGTCGCATTTCACGAAATAGGCCTGGTCGGCGGTTTGTCCCTGAAATGCCTGTTTGCGGAACAGGCTGTCCATGAACGCGCCGACATTGAGCCGGATCGAGGCCCACAGGGGCTCGTCGTTGGGTTCAAAGACGACCCACTTTGTGCCGCGATAAAGGCTCTCTTCGATATACAAAGCCAGCCGGCGCACCGGGACGTATTTCCACTGGTTGGCTTCGGCGTCGGCGCCCACGAGCGTGCGCGCGCCCCACATGATCGGCCCGTAGACGGGAAAGATCCGGGCGCAATTCAAGCCGAGAGGATTGATGGCGCCTTGTTCGGTGTCGGTCAGCTTGTAGGTCATCGTCTGCACGCCGGAGAGCGTCGCCTCGGTCCCGGCGGGCGCCTTCCAGACGCCACGCGTGCCGTCGATCCGCGCATAGAGGCCCGCTACGACGCCGCAGGGCGCAAAGGTGCGGAGCTGATAGTTGTTAACCGGATCCGACAACCGCAGGCGCGGAAAGTAGGCGGCGCCGTTCGGATCGTTGACGGTGAGCAAAGTCGATTTCCAATCGATCGCCGCCGAAGCGGTGTTGATATTGGGCGGGGCGTCCAGCAGCAGGAAGGCCCGGCGCTGGTCGCAGTAGGCGATCGCGGAGGCGTAAATGGCGTTGGGATCCACGACCGGATCGAGCGTGTTCGGGTTTCCGGCCAGGGCGCGCGTCGCATCGGGGATGAGCAGCAGATTAAACAGATCCACTTTTTCGAGTGCGTAAATTCCGGTGAACAGGCTGGGGTCGCCGATCAAATCCGCGGTCTGCGGCAGGCCCGAACCGTCGGAGCCCAGAACGGATGCCTTGACGGTGGTGAACGTGCTGCCGCCGCTGACGGGGAAAAGGTTGCCCGTGCCCAACGCGTAATGGCTTACGTTTTGGATCAAGAGCGAACTGCTTTCCAAGCCCAGCGTGCTGGCCAGGTCGCTGCCGGTGCCGGGGGTTTGAAACTCGAAGACCGCATCGGGAAAATTCGAGACAATGCCGTAGATCCGAATCGCCGGCGCGCCCCACCAGTTGACGGCGGAGACTTGCACTGAGGATCCGGGCAACGCGACGGCCAGGGCATTGTTGAGCGCGGTCTGAAGCTGCGTGGCAAATCCCGAAAGGGACTGGGGCGGCGCGCTGACGCCGCTGGAAAATACTTTGACCGTGACCGGCAGGGGTGCCGGCGCGATGGCCGGGGATTGGACGCTGATCGTCACATACCAATCCGCGCTGGCCAAGGTATTGAGGACCGTGGCGGTGGTCGAACCGGCCGTTCCGATAAAGGGCGACGTCAGCGTCAAGGTGGTGCCCGACAGGGAGCTGACGGTATATACGGTGCTGGTGGGATCGGAGGCAAAGACCACCGATTGACCGGCCGCGGCGACGCCGCCGAAGCCCGTCACGGTGGGCGAGTTGTTGGCGACGGTCACTCCAGCGACCGCGGTTCCGCCGCAGATTGAATTCAGCACGTTGCCGACCAGCACGGGTGAGCCGACCAGCCCGGTCGGGACCGGCGGCGGAGGCGGAGAGTCGAACGAGGTGGGCGGCGTAATATTGACCAATTGCGACCCCGTATCGAAATCGTTTAGCACGCTCTGGATATAATTCGCGTTATTCGAGTTGAAGGATACGTCCGGAAACGATTCCACCGTTCCGTCCGCGAGGTTCGTCACGGTTACGTTGCAGGCCTGGTTGTCCATGTAAACCGCCGCCGTCGTGGACCCGGTGATGGCCGTGGCCGGGCCAGCTTGCAAAGTCAGGCTCGTGTCGTTGGGAATGGTGGCGATTTGGTACAAGGCATGGGGCTGGCTGGTGTCCTTGGCGAAGGCCAGCCACTGCCCGACCTCCAGCAGGGAAAACTGAGTGTTGGTTCCGGTCACGTTTACTCCGCTGACCGTCATGGTGCCCGGAATGGCTTCGCCGATCCCGTTAAAGTCGATGTCGACCAGCAAGTTTCCGTCCGCCCAGCTGCCGCTGCTCAACGCGTAGAATTTCCAAGCGTTCGCGGAACCGGACTCCAAGACGATGCTGATACTGGCCGCCGTGGCGCCGTGTTTTGGCACCCGGACCGCATAGCCTTCCGTGCCGCCGTTCTGGAAGAATTGCTGGACGGCGTAGCTCAGTTCGCTGTCCGACGCCAATCCGCCGAACATCCGTTCAAAATCGGCGAAGCTGAAGAGATGCTCCGCGCGATTGTCGATTCCCTGGTCGGTATATCCCACGAACGCCGCAATTGAGGTGGCGACGCCTGCGATGGGATGGACGGGGCTGGTAGCTTCCTGAATGTAAACGCCGGGATAAGTCGGATTCATGATGGATTTTTCTCAGTTATGCATCCCAATCCGCCTGCTGGATTGAGCGCTGGTTTTATCGAAGCTGTTGGGATTCAGGGCCGCTGGACGCGATGCCCTTATGACCCGCATTAGGCACTATCGCAATCTCTTTGAGTCAAGCCTCAACGCCCAAAACTAAATCATGGTTTGATCTTATTAGATTTAAATGACTTAGACTGAAATTTAAGTAATGAAAACTTATATATAACTCATTGATAAGTTGAGTGAATAAAATCGATTTTTGAGCATAATATGGCCTGTCTTATGCCCAGGCGCCTGCCGGGCTTCGCCCACGGGCCCCTTAACAAATGGCTCCGCCCTTTGGGTGGCAGATGGTCATTTCAAAAATGGCAGAGCCATTTTGATTAAGCAGGGTCCACCCGCGCACCAGCGCGGGTGGACCCTGCTAATGGATCTTTCTTTTGAGGCGCAAAAACGGAGCCTCCACCACACGCCAGCTCAGCAGCCCGCAGAAAAAACTTACACCGGCAGAAAATGCAAACAGGAGCCAGGGCGAGAGCCCGGGAAGCCACCAAAGCAGCATTTTTTGCGTGGGCCATCCATACAAATAGACACCGTATGAGATGTCCTGGCGGGGCCTGATCCAATCGATGAAGCGGTTCTTCATAAAGGCCGCATAAAACAGGAGGTAGGCTCCGAAGGTGGCGACCACGAGCGGGGCCGACACCCGATAGAACAAGCCCAGGACCAAGAAGGGCAGCGCGAACAACGCATAGGGCCGCTTGAAGGACAGCCTGTCGCGATAGAGGTAGAACGTGCCGCCGACAAAAAAGAACATGAGAAGGCGGGAAAAGGTTCCAAGGTCGCAGCCGAATAAAAAGTATGATTTCGGTACCTGGAGAGGGTGAAGGAACGTAACCACGGACAAAAGGGCGATCAGGACGGTGGCGAAAAGCCATCCGCGCCGGTTTTTAAGCAAGCCCAAGACCCCGAACACGGCCACGATCATGTAGCAGCGGAACTCACAGGAGATCGTCCACATCGCTCCGTTTACCGCCGGATAGTTCGTGCCGGCAAATACCGGCGGCACTCGCGGGGCCGTCAAGGACAACAGGCTCTTCACGAGATTCCACGCGCGTAGGTCGTGAAAATATTGCCGGGCGTCGGCGCCCAGCGGCCCGACGACAAAGGCGCAGACCAACGAGGCGCCAATGAATCCCGGGAATATGCGCAAGACTCGTTTTTCGACATACCCGCCCAAGGCCGGCTGGCGAAGCCAGCTGGAGACGATCAAAAATCCGCTGAGCAGAAAAAATCCATAGACG
>JBEKQH010000246.1:0-4017 GCA_049519915.1 Opitutaceae bacterium | reverse complement strand
GCTTGTGGCCGATCTTTGCCCCCAACGAAATCTCACCGAAAACCTACTGCGTGGATTTTCACCGCCTGTTACCGTATTGGACGCCCTTCAGCCGATGCTTCTCGGGCCAGCATTTGGCGATATACCGGAAGACGTGTCCTATCGCGTCAGCACCTATTGCGATTCGTTTAAAGCTGGAAAGCCCTGCCATTTCATTCCGGGAGATGCGCTCATGTTCGCATTTCCATCCACAATGTACCAGCAACTACAAATTGCGAGTGCCCAAGGAAAACCGGGTGCCGTCAAAAATCTTCTAGAATCACTGAAGTTGATTTTAGCGAAAGAGACCGAAATCAAGAAGGGAGAAAAGGTATTAATGGATACCAGCCCATTTTATGCGGGTGGTACGCACTTGGCCTGGTGCGCAGCGGATGCCGTGATTATCCCGGTTCGCGTCGATGAGAACTCAATTGATTCGCTGGAGCTAACCCTAGACATGATGTCGAACCCAGCCCGAGATTTTCTTATTTGGAATGAGCGGGCTGGTGGACTCCAGTCTCCGAAAGTTGCAGCTATTGTCATGACAATGGCCGGTTCGAAGAGCCAAAAAAAATCTACACCAGACCGTGCATCGCGCATGTATATTGAGCGTGCGCTAGCTATCGCGGAGAGACATCCAAATTTATTTGAACACGCTGACTTGCGTGACGCATTTGTTATCACCGATGACTTCGTTAGCACGGGCCGTATTAGTGGCGCTAAGAGCATCCCGATCGCCTGTCTAAAGGTAGGTAGTTTTCACACTGTTGAGGGTCAACGCCTGCAGGTAAATGCCTCCGCGGAGCGGTATCAACGCGAACTGAAATACCTCGCGAGTATTATTTAGCTTGATCCCTTCAACTTCCCGCCCGTCACCCGCTCAACAATCGAAAGCGCGACCTGCGCTGCGTCCTTACGTTTCATCCGCTTGGGCGCAGCTTTCTTTTTCTTGGTTTTCTTCATGGTCAAAAGAGAACACGCGGCAGCTTGGCTGGCAACTGCTCAGCGATGCGCGTCAAAGCCGATTTACGGGCCGTCCTGCGGATTTGTGGCAAAGGGGTAGGCTTAGCGTCTGGAAACTTCATCCAACCCGGCGCACGCTTGGTGTTGGCCGTGGCCTGCGGCCAGCCGATGACAAGACGATCAACCACTGGACGGGCTATTTTGACTTTCAATGGGCTGCCCGACGACACATAGGCCATTACGCCAGCCTTGGCGCGGTAAATTGCCCGGATTAGATCGGTGCGGACTGCTTTGTCCATGCTGATAAACCCGCCGAAAACAGGGTATCCCGACAATTCTAAAACCAAACTGATACACTGTTGAATTGAACATTTCCTTGACAGGGCGGGTGGGGGCCTATGCTTTGGACAATTCCATGAGAGTTGTTTCCTCCATCAAAGCCGCGAAGAAGCGCCATCCTGCCTGCCAGGTCGTGCGTCGCCGCGGTAAAATCTACGTCATCAACAAGACCGACCCGCGCTACAAGGCGCGGCAAGGCTGATTCGGACTTTTCCCGCCGTGAAATCTGAAATCCATCCCCAGCTCAACAACGTGTGCTTCCTCGATGTGGCCACGGGCAAGCGTTTCCTGACCAAGTCCACGATGAAGTCGGCGCGCAAAGAGAAGATCGACGGCGTCGATTTCTACGTTGTCTTGCGCGACGTCACCATGGACTCGCATCCCGCCTACACCGGCGAGAAGCGCCTGGTGGACACCGCCGGCCGCGTCGAGAAATTCACCTCGAAGTTCAAGCGCGGCGCCAAGGCGTCGAAATAACCGGCGTCCGTTCGCGGCCCTTTTCCCAAGCCCTCCCGACCCGGAGGGCTTTTTTGTGCCCGGCCCTTGACGCCACGCGCCGCGGCCGCCTGCATAGTTTTTAGACCCTCCCAGATGCCCATGCGAATTCGCGCTTTTCAAGGACTCGTTCCCTTTCCCGGCCAGGCCCCCGAAGTGGCTTGCGTGCCCTACGACGTGGTCAATGCCACGGAAGCCGCCGCGCTCGCCGCCGGCAAGCCGCGCAGTCTCTTGCACGTCGATCGCGCCGAGATCGACCTGCCCGCGGGCACCGATCCCCACAGCGACGCGGTTTACGCGAAGGCGGCGGAGAATTTTCACGCGTTGCAACGCGACCGCGTGCTCGTGCGCGAAACGGGAGCCTGCCTGTATGTCTATCAGCAGCAGATGGGCGCGCACCGCCAGCGCGGGCTGGTCGCCGTCTGCAACGTGGAAGATTACGATGCCGGGCTGATCAAGAAACACGAGAAGACCCGCCGGGACAAAGAGGACGACCGCACGCGTCTCATCGACACGCTGGGCGCCAACACCGGCCCGGTTTTTCTCACCTACCGCGACGAAGCGGCGGTCACCGCCTTGGTCGCAGCCAAGGTCAAGGAAGTGCCGCTGCACGATTTCACCGCGCCCGACGGCATCCGCCACACGGTGTGGCGCATCGCCGGCGGCGAAGAATGGATCCGCGCGTTCGGCCGCGTGCCCGTGACGTATATTGCCGACGGCCACCATCGCGCGGCCAGCGCCGCGCGCGTGGCCCGCCTGCGGCGCGAGCGCAATCCGCGCCATACCG
Source organism: Opitutaceae bacterium (assembly GCA_049519915.1). Lineage (GTDB taxonomy): Bacteria > Verrucomicrobiota > Verrucomicrobiia > Opitutales > Opitutaceae > DASRHD01. The sequence goes on along the minus strand of JBEKQH010000246.1, from coordinate 1,415 downwards.
GCGCCGAAGACTACAATGGGTTCCTCTGCGTCCTCTTTCCCGCCAGCGAGTTAAAAATCCTGCCTTACAATCGCATCGTGGCCGACCTCAACGGCCATACGCCCGAGGGCTTTCTGGCCAAGGTGAAGACGGTGTTTGGACTCGAGGAAAAGGCCGCGCCCCGCCCGGCCGGCGTCGGCCAGGTGAGCCTGTTCCTCGGCGGAAAATGGTACGGCCTGCGCTGCCCGTCCGACCCCCGCGCCGATCCCGTGGCGCAGCTCGACGTAAGCGTGCTGCAGGACAAATTGCTCGCGCCGCTGCTCGGAATCGAAGACCCGCGGACCAGCCGGCGCATCGATTTTGTCGGCGGCATCCGCGGTCCGGACGAATTGGTGAAACGCGTCAACGCCGATGGCGGTGTGGCGTTTTCGATGTATCCCGTCACGCTCGGCCAGCTCATGGCCATCGCCGATGCCGGACAGATCATGCCGCCGAAAAGCACCTGGTTCGAGCCGAAGCTGCGCTCGGGCCTCTTTATCCATACCTTTTGAAGTAGCGTGGAGGCCCGACGGGCTCCGAAGACTTTCAACACCATCGTTCTCGAACGAATAGCCCAGTTTTGGTTGAAGTGGGAAGCCAGGAAACCAGGAGAAATTCCTGGCTTCCTGGCCTCCTTCTTCCCTTATGGCATCTCGACTGGGCTTGCCCCCGCGGGTTGATCACCCGTAACTTTTCCCGGCTCCGCGACCGTCCCTCGGGGCTATCCGCACCATGGCCGAAAAACTTCCAGAAGATCGGAGCCGCCGGTCCAAATTGGACCCGGTTTGGCGGGCCTTGGTCGAGGCGGGATTCATCATCTTCCTGTATTATTCAAATCTTTTGATGGGAGAATTTGAAGGTTCAGGGCTCGGGCAACGGAACGGACTGGGTTGGGCGTTGCGGGATATCTTTACCGGTTCCAATTTTATGATCGCCGTGGCTTCGGCCCTCGTCGGCTACCTGGTCTTCGAATTTCTTCGGAAAAAGTTCTGGGGGCCGTCGTGACGTTTGCATGCCAGCGATGCCGTTTCACGAGTGGAGACTTGTCGCGTTGATAAAAAGTCTCGCGCGGGTAGGGCGGGTTATCCTTAACCCGCCGCATGGATACGTTGGCGCTGAAAAAAGCGGCGCGTTGCGGATAACGCGCCCTGCCAACGTCCAGCTCCGGCCTCTTTTAAAAAGCGCGTAGAGTATCGTGCTTGCCGTTGCGCCTACGGCTGCTTCTTGAGCAGGTCGCGAATTTCCTCGAGCAGCACTTCCTGCCGGGGCGGGGTGGGCGCGGGAGCCGCATCCTGGTGCCGGCGCAAGCGGTTGATGGCTTTGACGAGGATAAATATCGCGCACGCCACAATGGCAATGTTGATGACGGCATTGATGAAAACGCCGAGGTTGAGCGT
>JBEKQH010000245.1:0-4030 GCA_049519915.1 Opitutaceae bacterium | reverse complement strand
GTAGAGCGGTTCGCCCAAGCTGCCCGGCTCTTTCGTGCGATCCAGCACCGCCAAAGCCTTGGCGGTCTTCGGCAAAGCCGCCAGGAACGACTTCAGGTGAAAAGGGAGAAACAACCGGACGGCGATGACGCCGACCTTCTCGCCCCGCGCCACCAAAGCATCGACCGTCTCGGAGATGGTTTCAACCGCGCTTCCCATGGCGATGACGACTCGTTCCGCCTCAGGATGCCCATGATAGTCAAAGAGATGGTATTGGCGTCCGGTGACCGCGGCAAATTTATCCATCACCGCCTGAACCACGCCGGGCAAGTTGTCATAGAACCGGTTGACGGCCTCGCGGCCCTGAAAATAAACGTCGGGATTTTGCGCGGTGCCGCGCAGCGTCGGCCGATCCGGCGTCATTTCCCGCGCGCGAAATGCCGCGATATCGGCTTCGTCGATGACCGCGCGCAGCGTGTCATCGGAAAGAAGGGCCAGCTTAGCGACTTCGTGCGAGGTCCGAAAACCGTCGAAAAAGTGGATGAACGGGACTCGCGAGGCGAGGGTTGCCGCGTGGGTAACGAGCGCCAAGTCGTGGGCTTCCTGGGGTGAGTTGCTGCACAGCAACGCGCATCCGGTCGCACGGCAGGCCATCACGTCCGAATGATCGCCGAAAATCGAAAGCCCTTGCGTAGCCAGAGCCCGGGCGGTCACGTGCACGGCGCACGGAAGCAGTTCACCCGCGATCTTGTAGAGATTGGGGATCATCAACAACAGGCCTTGCGACGCGGTAAAGGTCGTGGTCAGCGTCCCGCCAAGCAGGCCGCCATGCACGGTGCCGGCCACGCCGGCCTCAGACTGCAGCTCCACAATGCGCGGAACCTCACCCCAAAGCGTGCGCTTGCCGAGCGCCGCCCATTCGTCACACGACTCGGCCATCGGCGAAGATGGGGTGATCGGATAGATCGCGATCAGTTCCGTCAGCCGGTAGGCGACGGAAGCAACTGCTTCGTTGGCATCACAAGTAAGAAAACCGTTGGAGATGGGCTGTTTTGTCATGACATGGAGAGCAAGATCGGCGTGGTCTCGCTCGTGTATCAATGTTACTAAGAAGCCTGTCCGTAGGCTCCGCAAATATTGGCATTCATCATGCGCCAATTGCCGGAACGCCCGGCTTGAAGCCTCTCTTTTTCGGCCGCTCCCGCCTTTCACCGGCGACCAAAGCGGGGCGCCCGCAATGCATGCCGCCTTTTCGCCAAATTATGCGGAGCAACCCGACCCGAAGGAACGGATAATGAGCCCCGTTAGCCACCCATTGATATTAACCGAAACTCCAACCCAGGAGGCCGCGATGTCCGCTCTAAAAATACACCTTGAACTCGAGGAACTGGACGCCGTCAACCGATTGGCCCATTCCTTAAAGGTCAGCCCCAACGATCTGGCCTACGTGGCGCTTCATCGTTTGATGCTCGATCCCGACCAGGCCAAACTGGTGAAGGAAATTGCGCAAACCCTCGACTTGCGCGGCCGGGTGCTTCCGGTCTGGAGCGACTCCGCTCGTTCCGTCCATATCTACGAATCGAAACCGGACGACGAACAAACGCCGGCGCCAGGAAAAAGACTGAACAACTGAAAGGCTGAAGGGCTGAATTTATTTTCACGACAAAGCCGCGAAGATCAGATTCATCCAAATGAGCGCCACGTAAAGTGCCTTAACCTTCATGCCCTATCGCATCTGCAAGACCTTCGTAATCGAGAGCGGACATATCCTGTCCAAACATCCCGGCAAGTGCCGTTTTCCCCACGGACACAGCCGCACGGTGGAAATCGTGCTGGCCGCCGACCGCCTCGATGCGAGCGACATGGTCTGCGACTTCAAGGTGATCAAAAACGCTCTTCACGAATTTCTCGATTCCTGGGACCATGCCCTGTGCCTCAACACGGATGACCCTAATTTCACTTTCTATCAGAAGACCTACCAGGCACAGATCGTTCCGTTTGCCCATGCCGACCCCACCAGCGAAGTCATGGCCAAGGCGGTCTTCGACGAATTGAAACGCAAGCTCGCGGAGGCGTCCGCCCGCTCCGACCCGGGCCTCCCGGCGGCCGGCGTCCGGATCGAACGCGTTCGTATCACGGAGACAAGCTCAAGCTGGGCCGAGTATTTCGAATAGGGTCCAAGCCCCGAAACGGCCGGGAACCGGCCAACATTCACATCACGGGTAGGCCTGCTTCATTGAGGCAAGGCCCGCGCCAAGGTTCAATATATCCATCGGCTCCGACAAAATCATTGATCTGTTGCCCAAATGGCGGAGCCATTTGTTGAGGAGACCGTGGGCACGGCCCGACGGGCTCCTACGGATACAGCCATTGCTCGCTCCACTGGCCGTCGGTGCACGTATGCAGCTTCCGTTCGTGGCGTCGGAAAGGTTTCTGCTGCCAGAACTCGATGCGCTGCGGCATGACGCGATAGCCCGACCAAAAGGGCGGCCGCGGCACCGCGCCGAGACCAAAGCGCAACGCAAACGCCGCGCAGCCTTTCTCCAAGTCGAAGTAACCATCCATCGGCTGGGACTGCTTCGAGGCCCAGGCACCGAGCTGGCTGAGGCGCGGCCGGCTCGCGAAATAGGCATCGGCTTCGGCGTCCGTCACGCGCTCGGTCCGGCCGGTGACACGCACCTGCCGGCCGAGGCGGTTCCAATAAAAACAGAGCTCCGCTTTCGGATTAGCCGCGAGATCCGCCGCCTTGTGGCTGCCGAGATTCGTATAGAAAACGAACCCGCGGGCGTCGGCGTGCTTGAGCAACACCATGCGCACGGTGGGGCTGCCCTCCGCATCGGTGGTGGCAAGGGCCATCGCTGTCGGCTCCGGCTCGCCGCTGCGGGCGGCTTCATCGAGCCAGGTGGTGAATTGTTCGATCGGGCTATTCATTCCGCCCCATGTTCAAGGTTCTAGGTTCCAGGTTCAAGGTTAGTCGTCGATGACGAGGAGTTGGTATTTGGAAATTGGTAGTTAGGCCAAATGGCAAGCGACAGGGAAAAAGAATCGACCCGCAAACGCTGAACCAAGCCAACGACTAAATACCAACGACTGCGGCCCAGCCTCATCGATTGCTGGGCCATCGTTTTGCAATTGGCTCGACGAATGCCTTGCAGGCGGCGGCGAAAAGGAATTCGATCCAATCCAAAGCGGCCATGAACAGAGTCGTTTTATTTTATGATTCAAAACGACCCTACGCAGCGTCCGCTTCCCTTGATCATCCAAGGGGGAATGGGCATCGGCGTTTCCAATTGGAAACTGGCCCGGGCGGTCTCGCAATGCGGACAGCTTGGCGTGGTCTCGGGAACCGCGCTGAATTCGATCATGGTCCGGCGGCTGCAATCGGGTGACGAGGGCGGACACATGCGGCATGCCCTCGCGCATTATCCGCGGCCGGACACCGCGCAAAGGATCCTGGACCGATATTTTGTGCAGGGAGGAAAAGCCTCCGCGCAACGTTATCGCCTGGCCCCGGCCTACTCGCAGATTTCCCCAAACGACTTGGTTGAACTCACCGTGATGGCCAATTTTGCCGAAGTGTTCCTGGCCAAGGAAGGCCACACCGGTCTCATCGGCATCAATCTGCTTGAAAAAATCCAAATGCCGACGCTGGCCTCGCTCTTCGGGGCCATGCTCGCAAACGTCGATTACGTGCTCATGGGAGCGGGCATTCCCCGCGCAATTCCCGGTGTCCTCGACCAACTCGCGGCCTGGGAAAAAGTGTCGTTGAAGCTGGACGTGGAAAGCACGACGGACGGGCTGGTCCGGACGATTGATTTTGATCCGGCGGCGTTGATCGCCGAACCGAGGCCCGTCCTGCGGCGGCCGTCCTTTTTGGCGATCATCTCATCGGCCGTCCTGGCGATGACGCTGGCGCGCAAATCGAGCGGGCGGGTGGACGGTTTTGTGGTCGAAGGCTTGTCGGCCGGCGGGCACAACGCGCCGCCGCGCGGCGGCCTGCAGTTGAACGAAAAGGGCGAGCCCATCTATGGCCCGCGCGATTTGCCGAACC
>JBEKQH010000244.1:0-4042 GCA_049519915.1 Opitutaceae bacterium | reverse complement strand
TTGTGGAACGGGCATCTGGCGCGGCTCGGCGTCATGGCTGCGGCCGTCGGTTTTTATTTCCTCTACGAAAACCGGCTGAAATACGACCTGGCCCTGGCTTCCCGCCCGGCGGTCGAGCTTCCGCGCTGGCTGCGCAAGACGCCCCGGGCCGCCCGCTCGCCCGTCTATCGCGTCAACCTCAGCAATCGCGACGATCTTCGCGCCGAGGTGGACCGCATTCTCGACAAGATCAACAGCGCAGGCTTCGGAGCGCTTACGGCTGACGAAAAACAAATTCTCGACGAAGCCAAGGATCTGTTGAGCCGCCGGTAGGAACCCGCTGCCGCGTGAGCGCCCTCCCCTCGCCGCCGGCTTGGATTTGCCAACGAGGCGGATTCCTGGTCGGAACCCGCCCGCCACCTTCGTGCGTAAACTGCTCGACTCCCCGCCGACCTGACCGTGATCCTTGAGTTTGCCCGGTTTTGCCATTAACTTTTTCCTTTGAAACATTTGGCGGCTTAGACCGTCTCCTAAAACATGCCTTTTCTCCGCGCCCGCGTCTCCGGTCCGCTTTTTTTGGGGCTTGCCCTCGCCTTCGCCGATGCGGCGCCTGCCCGCACGTTTACCACGTCAAAAGAGTTGTCGGCCGAGGCCAGCGCGCTCGTCCGGTTGCTGGACGATTACGACTACAACCGCGACTCCATCAAAACTCGCGACTATCGCGAGATCGTCCCGGATTACATGACCGAGCTCGACGGCCAGCGGCTCTTTTTCCTCGCCAGCGACAAGACCGATTTCGACCGGCGGTATGACAACAATCTCTATTGGAATATCAGCCAGCCCGGCGATATCGACGCCGCCTACGAAATTTTCAATGTTTACCAGGCCCGGGTGGACGCCCGCGTCAAATGGATCGATGCGGAGCTAAAGAAGAATTTCGATTTCACGGCGAAAGAAACCTACCTCCTCGACCGAAGCAAAGCCGAATGGCCCGCGACCCCGGCTGAGGCCGACGATCTTTGGCGCCGCCGCCTCAAGCTCGAAATCCTCACCGAGATGCTCAATAAAAAACCGGTCGACCAGGCGAAGGAAATTGTCCGTAAACGCTATGATCGGATGCTCAAGAACGTCGATGAAACCGACGCCGGCGATCTCGCCGAATCGTTCCTGTCCTGCGTCACCCGGCTTTACGATCCCCATTCGACTTATTTTTCCGCCGACGACTACGAAGACTTCAACATCCAAATGCGCCTTTCGCTCATCGGCATCGGCGCGCTCCTCAGCGTCGAGGACGACTATTGCCTGGTGAAGGAAATTATCCCGGGCAGTCCCGCCGATCTTAGCAAGAAGCTTCAGCCCAATGACAAGATCATCTCTGTCGCCCAAATCGGCGGCGAACCGGTGGACGTCATCGGCATGAAGCTGCACCGCATCGTCAACTTGATCCGCGGCAACAAAGGCACCCAAGTCCGCCTCACCATCATTCCCGCCGATGCCACCGATCCCTCCACCCGCAAGGAAATCGTCCTGACGCGCGATGTGGTGAAGCTCGACTCCGCCCGCGCCCACGCCGCGGTTTTTGACGTGCCGTCCGCCGACGGCAAGGGCGCCACGCCCATCGGTGTCATTTCACTCCCCAGCTTCTACGGCCCCACCGGGGGCGATGACAGCCCGGACGAGAGTACCAGCGCCACCCAGGACATCGCCAAGCTCATCAAGAAACTTCAAGCCGCCGGCATCAAAGGAATGGTCCTCGATCTGCGCCACAACGGCGGCGGCCTGCTGTCCGAAGCCGTCTCCATCGCGGGCCTCTTTGTCGGCCCTGGGCCGGTCGTGCAAGTCCGCGATTACCAGGGTGACATCAAGGTGGACAACGACGATGCGCCCTCGGTCGCCTACGCCGGCCCCATGGCCGTACTGGTGGACCGCTTCAGCGCGTCGGCGTCCGAGATCGTCGCCGGCGCCTTGCAGGATTACGGCCGCGCCATCGTCGTCGGCGACGACTCGACGCACGGCAAAGGCACCGTGCAAACCCTCGTCGAGATGAAGACGCTCATCCCGCAATTGGCCGATGCCAGCGTCAAAAGCGGCGCCGCCAAAATTACCATTCAGAAATTTTACCTGCCGGACGGCTCCTCCACCCAGCTCAAGGGCGTCGTTTCCGATATCAGCCTGCCCTCCATCGATAATTATCTGCCCATCGGCGAAAAAGACCTCCCGCATGCGCTGATCTGGGACGAAATTCCCACCAGCTTTTTTGACGGCGCGCGGCTCAATCCAAAGATCGTGAAGCCCTTGCGCGACGCCAGCGTGGCCCGCCAGCAAAAGCTCGAGGAGTTCGCCTTTCTCCAAAAGAACATCGACTGGTTCAAAAACAAAGAGGAAGAGAAACGCATCTCGCTTAACTTGGCGGATCGCCAGAAGGAGAAGGCCGCGGATGATGCCTTCCGCAAGCAGACCAAAGCCGAGAAAAATCTGCTGGCCAAGAACGACTTCAAGTATCGCGAGTTTCGCCTCGGGCCTCCGCCACCCAAACCGCCGCAGACCAAAAAGCACAACGACACGGATGAGGACGACTCCGATCCGGACCTGGACGAAAACGAAGGTTACGTCCCGCTCGACATCCCGCTGCGCGAAAGCCTGCGCATCGTCAACGACGCGCTGACCCTCGGCCAAAATCACCAGCTTTGGACTGACAACCACGCCCCGCTCACGGCCCTCGTTGATAATAAAAGTTAGTCGAGAAGAGGTAACACGTATCAATTAGCAAGGAACAAGATTACGCTAGGGGCGGCCCTGAGCCGTTTCGACAGGCTCGTCGAACAGCAGGTCAATGGGCCGCAGACTCTCTTGCGACCTGATTACTTGATACCTGCTACTTTTTACGTTCCGGCCCAGGCCAGCACATAACGGTCGCGGCCCGTCAGATCGGGCAGCGATTCCGTCCGTGTAAATCCCGCCGCCGCCCGCGGCAGCAAATCCGCATGCTGGGCGATCCCGGTTTCAAGCGCCAGCAAGCCCCCCGGCGCAAGGAACCGCGGCGCGTCCGCGAGAATCCTCCGCAAACTATCAAGCCCGCTCCCCTCCGCCGTCAGCGCCATCGCCGGCTCAAATTTGTGCACTTCCGGCGCCGTCTGCGCGGTCTCTTCCGCCGAAAGATAAGGCGGGTTGGCCACGACGAGTTCGAAAAGGCCGCCCGCCGGCAGCGCCGAGAACCAATCGGAACGCAAGAATCTCATCCGTTCCGTGAGGCCGAGCGCCGCGGCGTTTTCGCCCGCCAGCGCCAGCGCGCGGTCGCTGGCATCGACCGCAGTCACCGCCGCCCCGGAAAACGCCGCGGCCAGGCCGAGCGCACGCGCGCCGCTCCCCGTGCCGAGGTCAAGCACGCGCGCGGGCGGTGAATCGGCCAGACGCGTCGTGACGATTTCCAGCAGACGCTCCGTCTCGGGGCGCGGGATGAGGGCGCGGGAATCGGTTTTTAATTTCAACCCAAAGAATTCCGTCTCGCCCGTGATGTATTGCACCGGTTCGCGCGCGCCGCGGCGGCGCACGAGCGGACGGATTTTTTCCAACTCCGCCTCGGTCAGCAGCTGCTCGAACCGGAGGTAAAGCTGCATCCGCTTGAGCCCGAGCGCATGGCCGATCAACAACTCGGCGTTGAGGCGCGGATTTTCGATCCCTTTGTCGGCAAAAAAAACGGTGGTCTTTTTGATGACTTCAAGCACGGTCAGCATGGTCGGTGGAAAGTATTAAGTGTCAGGGTTCAAGTATCAGGAGTAAGCACGCAGCGTACACTTGTTACTTGTCACTTGATACCTGTCACTTCCATGGCAGGTCATTCGTCTTCCGTCATCTGAGATTTGAGATCTGAGATTTGAAATGGGTTGGTCCCGCCCGTGAGCGCAGCCAGCTTCTCCTCGAAGGTGGCGCGTTGGAGCGCGGCGATAATCTCGTCGAGCCGGCCTTCCATCACTTGCGGCAAATTATAGAGCGTAAGGCCGATGCGATGATCGGTCACGCGGTTCTGCGGAAAGTTGTAGGTGCGGATTCGCTCGCTGCGGTC
>JBEKQH010000243.1:0-4048 GCA_049519915.1 Opitutaceae bacterium | reverse complement strand
CTGAAAATTAAAGGGCTGAAGAGCTGAAAGACTGAAGGTGCCGGTGGACGATGGTTAATGATTGGGAAGAGTGGTTCCATCGGGTGAATTTCTCAGCCTTTCAGTTCTTCAGTCTTTCAGTCTTTTCTTCGCCGGGGTGACGTTTTTCATCGGTTTGCCGCTGGGTTTGCCTCCAGGTGCGTGGGTGGGGTCGCCGTCATCTTTCATCCGATTGATGAGGGCTTGCTGTCCGATAGTAAAGAGACTGTTGACGGTCGAGTAAAGCGAGAGCGCGCAGGAATAATTGTAGCAAAACACCACATACATGAGCGGCATGAATCGCATCATGACGGCCTGGCTTTTGTCCATGGTGGTGGGTTGCGGCACGAAAAACATCTGGCTGATCATGGTCACACCCATGAGGATCGGCAGGATTCTGATGGGGAATCCGGAAATATAGGCCACCGTATCGGGTGCGGAAAGATCGTGAACCCAGAGAAACGGCGCGAGGCGCAGTTCCGAGGCGCTGAGCAGCATGCGGAAAAATCCGAAGAAAAACGGCATTTGGATGAGCATGGGCAGGCACCCGGCCAGCGGGTTGACCTTGTGCTCCTTGAACAACGCCAGCTGGCCTTCCTGCATTTTCTGCGGGTTTCCCTTGTATTTTTCGCGCAAGGCCGTGAGCAAGGGCTGGATCTTTTGCATGCGCCGGGCCGAACGGGCCATGGCAAAGGAAAAAGGCAGAAAGACGGTCTTGATCGCGAGCGTTGTCAGGATGATGGCAAAGCCCCAGTTGTGCACCAGGCTATAGACCCAGGACATGATCTTCAGCAGGAGTTCGCTGAAAAACCTGAACATGCCGAACTGCATTACCTTGTCCTGGTCGAACTTGAAAATATCGGGATTGGACAGTCGGTTGTATTGTTTCGGGCCGACGTAGAAGGAGAGGCCGAGTTTGGCCTCGCCGTGCGGCGCGAGAGGATTCACCGCGAAGCGCGCGCTGCCGGTGATGCCGATGTCGGGAATCGTCGAGTCGGAAAAGGCCGGCAGCTCGATGCGGCGGGTGACGAGGCCGACGCCAGGTTGGTCGGGCGTAAGAATGCTGACAAAAAACTGGTTTTGCACCGAAGCCCAAACAATGGGCGAGACGGTCTCGAGATAGGGCAGGGGATCGTGACGGCCGAACCCAAGGAAACCGCCCCCTTGCAGGCGGGCCCGGGCGATGAAATTGACATTGCTGCCGTCCGAATATCCGGTGTCGAGGTAGTTGCCGAAATCCCGGGCGTCGATGGGAGCGGCGGTGCCGAGGTTGAGCGTGAGCTGGGGCAGCGGTGCCGTTTCACCGGTCAGATTGCGAAACACGGTTTCGTGGCGGAACTGGTAGGGGTCGCCGGTCTTGGTGTCGCTGTCCTCAAGAACATAGCGGCGCGTCACTTCGATCCGTTTCTCAAAAACGGCGCGGAAGACGACTTCTTTCTCCGTATGGGAGACCAGCGTGTAGCGGACGCTATCGTCCAGCCCGGGGAAATCGACAAAGGCGAGCATCGGATTGGGATGCAGGGCGTTGAAAACATACGGATTGGGGTGGCCGAGTTTCGCCGGAAATTTCAAGAGGGCGACGTCTTTGATGGCGCCGCCGAAATCGGTAAAGGAGACGTCGATAAATTGATTGGCCAGGTGGGTGATATTTTCGCCGACAGAGTCGTTTTGGAGCGCGGCAAAAGTGGCGTTGTCGGGGGACACCGCCGGAGCCCGGCTGGCGGCCCCGGCCTGGTTGGGTGCAAGGGGGTTGTTGATGTTGCCAAGGCTCGGCGAAGGCGGGGCCGGCTGCGGCGTGTGCGGGCCGTACCGCATGATCACAAACGCCGCGACTAAGAACAGGAGGCCGATGGCAAGATTCTTTTTGTCCATGAAAAGTGAATTACTGGATTCCGAGCTTCAGCGCGCTGTCCCGGCGTGGACCTGCTCGTTCGACGAGTCCCACCCGCAGGCAATTTGACTGAACGCAAAGAGGACGGGACCTGCGAAGCTTGAGCCGTTTCGACAAGCTCAAGGCGCCGAGCTGGTCGAGGGGCGAAGCAGGCACCGGATCGTAGCCGCCCGGGTGCAGGGGATGGCACTTCATGAGACGGCGCGCGGCGAGGGAAAGACCGCCGACCAACCCATGCGTGCGCAGGGCCCCGGCGGCGTAGTGCGAACAGGTGGGGGTGAAACGGCAACCGCAGCCCGGGCCAAATAGCATTGGCAAGGCCGGTGAGAGCGTGTGCTGGTAAAGGGCGATAAGCCCGAGCGCGGCGTGAGCGGGCAGGCGCGCGAGGGCGCAGGCGATATTTCTCAGGGGCTCAGGCATGGGTGGGCGGGAAGATCTTATGACAGGCGTCCACGAAGGTTTGCTCCAATTCGCGATAGGCAAGCCGATTGAGCGCGGCGCGCGCCACCACCAACAGGTCGAAGCCGGCGGGCACCAGGTCTTGGTGCTGCCGAAAAATCTCGCGCACCCGGCGCTTGGCCCGGTTGCGCTGCACGGCCGCGCCGACGGCGGCGATTGAGGCGGTCACACCAAGGCGGGCCACGGCCGGGAGCGCCTCGGCGGCGTCAGTCTCGCGTTGCCGCCACCATAGGGTGAACGCGCCGCAGTTGAAACGGCGGCCGCGCTCGCGCATTGCGCGAAAGTCGTTTTGGCGGCGCAAATGCTGCTCGGCGCGGAAACGCATGGCGGGAAGGACCGAAGGGCTGGAAGGCTGAAGAGCTGAAAGTTTTGTCCGGCCTGGCGTGCAGGCGCCCGTATTCAGCCCTTCAGTTCTTCAGTCCTTCAGCCTTTTTTATACCACCGTCAGGCGCTTGCGGCCTTTGCGGCGGCGCGAAGCGAGCACTTTGCGGCCGCCTCGGGTGGATTTACGGGCGCGGTAGCCGATTTTGCGCGCGCGTTTCTTGCGGTGTGGGCGGAAGGTCGGTTGCATGGCTTTTTAGTGATTAAGAGATGACCCAAGTGCCGGAGGGCGCCGGAGGTGTCAAGCGCGTTGCCAGAGGCCCCACAATCTCCCACAGTGACGGCATGATACCCAAAACGCTGCTGGCACCGCTTTTGGCGGTCCTTGCGTCGGCCGTTCTGGCGGCTTCCCCGACGGGGCCGGAAGCCGTCTCCGCGCCGCCGTCGCGGGACCCGGACATCGCAAAAATGGTATCGGAAATTTCTGCCGGCCGGATCGAGCAATCGATCCGTATCCTCACGAGTTTCACGACCCGCCACTCCCTCTCCGACCCGTCGCCGGAGGGCAACGATATTGGCGCGGCCCGCGCTTGGATTCGCGCGGAGTTCGGCCGCATCTCCGCCGAATCGGACGGCCGGTTGCAGGTGGGATTGGATTCGTTTCAGCAACCGCGCGCGCCCGGTGTCCCGCAGCCGGTGGACATCGTCAATATCGTGGCGACCCTGCCGGGCACGCAGCCCGAATCGCGCGACCGTCTCTATGTGGTGGCCAGCCATTACGATTCGTGCGGCTCCAATCTTCTCGATGTGGAAAATCCTGCGCCGGGGGCGGACGACGACGCCTCGGGAGTCGCGGCCACGCTCGAACTGGCGCGGGTGATGTCGCACCACCCGTTCAATGCAACGATCGTTTTCCTGGTTTTGGCGGGCTCGGAGCAGGGCCTCTATGGCTCCGCCCATTGGGCCGCGCAAGCGAAGGAGAAGAATCTCGACATCGCCGGCGTGTTCAATGACGACATCATCGGCAGCACCCGGGCGGAGGACGGCGGGGACGACAGTTCGACCGTGCGGCTGTTCGCCCAGGGTGTTCCGCCCGACAAGACCTTGAGCGACGAGCTGAGCACCCTGGTGGCCAACGGAGGTGAAAACGACACGCCGCCACGCGAACTCGCCCGCGCCATCAAGGAGGCCGCCGCATCCTACGTGCCCGCCATGAACGTGAAACTTGTCTATCGCGTCGACCGTTACCTGCGCGAAGGCGACCAGCAGTCGTTTCTCGAACAAGGCTATCCGGCGGTCCGTTTCACCGAACCCGCGGAGGATTTTCGCCACCAACGCCAGGACGTGCGGGTGGAAAAC
>JBEKQH010000242.1:0-4054 GCA_049519915.1 Opitutaceae bacterium | reverse complement strand
GAGATGGCAATCGGCTGGCCGAGTCTGTGTGCCAAAAAAAATCCCGCCGGGTCAGGCCGACGGGATTTTTTGATTTTTTAAAAACAAGCCCTAGGACCTCGTGGACAGCTTCTTTCGGAAGGCGACAAGTCCGATGACGCCCAAGCCGACCAAGGCGACGGTGGATCCACTGTCTGGGACCGCTGGAATGGGAATGACATAATCTTGACCGGGGCCGGTCACCGCGATCAAGGGCGCCACGGGCGCTCCAGGATTATCGGCCAGCCAGGTCTGCATCGTCGCGAGCGTGCTCAGGACGGTGCCGGGTGCGCTGTCCAGCGTAAAAGTCCCGGTTGTGACCGCCGCGTCAACCAACTCCCATATTTCGATTTGCAGAGCGGCAGCCGTGGTATCGCTGATGGCCGGCGTGTAATAATTTTGCCACAATTGCTCGATCTCCGTCGCCGTTGTGACGCCCATGGGATTCGCCGTCGAGCCCACGGCGGGCTTGGGCGCATTCGAGAGCGACTCCGTGCTATAGGCTTCGGGGCCGGACGCACTCCAATGCCAAGGATCGATGCAGAAGCCTTCGGTGGAAGTCCCGTTGACAAGAAGATCGAGCACACCGGAATAAACGGTGGCCGTGCCGAGAGTGGAACTGGTGATTGTCACAATCTCATTGGCGCCGACGCCGACCTCTTGAACCGTCACCGGGTCCGCCTTGAGCGCGACCGACGACAGTAAATACAGGCCAATCGCTGTGACGGTGACTTTTTTGATCGTTTTAAACATAGTGGGTCGAGGCCAATGGTCCATCGACACCAATCAAAAGCTCATTCCATACCATATATGATAATCCTCTTGGTTGAGGCATGTAATAGATTATAATTTAATCACTTAAGAATTATAATAATGCCCATTAGGAAAACTTAACAATACCTAAAAGTGTAAGATTTCCCGACGTTTTCCGCCTCGGAAAGGCAAGCGTGCTGCAACGAAACCGTAAATGGCTGCAAGCGAAGCCGTCCCACGGTCGCAAGCCGTCGGGCTCGGCTGACAACTAACCCGACGGCTTGGAGCCCATCCGGTTTTGCCTACGGGCTCCCGAACAAATGGTTCCGCCCTTTTGGCCGAGCCGCGTGAAGGCGAAGTCCGACCGGCGGCTGGCCGGCCGAACCCCTTATTCAGGTTTCTGCACGCCCAGCTTTTCGATCAGTTCGTAAAGGCTTGGCCGGCTAATGCCCAGTTCAGCGGCCGCAGCGGTGATCTTTCCAGAGTGTTTGCGCAAGGCCTGGCGGACCATCTCCGTTTCCAGGGTTTCGCGCGCTTCCTTGAGTGACGACCGTGGGTGGGTAGCGGAGGCCGGCAGTTCGAGGTCTTGGGCCGTCAATCGTTTGCCGCTGCTCATGATGACGGCGCGGCGCACCCGGTTTTGCAGCTCACGAACGTTTCCGGGCCAAGGGTAATGGTGCATAGCGCGGAGGGCTTCTTGACCAAAGGTCAGGTTGGACTTTCCGCTTTCGGCGGCAAATTGCTGCAAAAACGACTGGGCCAGCAACGAGATGTCGTCCTCCCGATCCCGGAGCGGTGGCATCAAAATCTGCACCACGGCCAGGCGATAGTACAAGTCTTCGCGGAAGGTATTTTCACTCAGGCTCTTTTTAAGGTCGGCGTTGGTGGCGGCGATGACGCGCGTATCGACCTGGATTTCCTGGCGGCCGCCCACGCGCTCGATGCACCGCTCCTGCAGGAAGCGAAGCAATTTTACCTGAAGCAGCAGGGGAATTTCGCCGATTTCATCGAGGAACAACGTCCCGCCGCTGGCGGCCTCAATCCGCCCTTTGCGCTGGACGTGGGCCCCGGTGAACGCGCCTTTTTCATGTCCGAACAGCTCGCTTTCCATCAGCGATTCCGGAATTGCGCTGCAATTGATGGCGACAAACGGGCCTTCTTTCCGGGCGCTTCTTTGATGGATGGCCCGCGCCGCCCTTTCTTTCCCGGTCCCGCTTTCGCCCAGAATCAAGACCGGCGCGTCCGTCGTGGCCACTTTGCGGATCGAATCAAAGACCCCCTGCATGCGCGGGCTCGTGCCCAGCATGCCTTCAAACGAATCGTCGACCAGGCGCTGTTGCATCTGCCGGTATTCGCGCTCGAGGTGGGCGATATGAAAACAACGCTTCAGCAGAAGCTTCAATTCGTCCATTTCCACCGGCTTGCACAAGAAATCGTACGCGCCGGTTCCGACGGCCTGGAGCGCGACATCCTTTTCGCTTTGTCCGGTGATGATGACAATTTTGGCGAGATTATCCATCGCGAGCAGTTCAGCCAGGGCGGCGAGGCCTTCCTCCGGCGTGGCGGGATCGGGCGGCAGGCCCAAATCCAGCAGGACGACGATGGGCTGGGCCGAACGGAACAGTTTCGCGGCGGTCGCTCGGTCTTCGGCGAGCAGGATTTCATAATCCTGCGTGAGCGCCCACTTCATCTGCGTGCGAATTTCCTCGTCATCATCAACAATGAGCAGTTTGGGTTTCATGCGGGACGGATTTTATTTTCGGAGATTATACCGGGTGCCCGGTGGCAAAAGGTATTTAGGCGGGAGGCCTCGGCGGCTTTTAACGACCGGCGGGCAATGGTAGGAACACTTGGAAGGCCGTGCCCTTGCCGGGCTCGCTGGCCACGGCGATCCGGCCGCCGTGGGCCTGCACGATCATCATGCTTTGGAACATGCCGATGCCGAGGCCGCTTTTCTTGGTCGTTTGAAAGGGGCGGAAGAGAGAGCGATGGATAAATTCGGCGCTCATTCCGCAGCCATTGTCGGTCACGGTGAGAACGGCCCAACCGTTGTTATGCGACGTCGCGATCCTGATCTCGCCATCCTTAGCCACGGCCTCCTTGGCATTGAGCGCGAGGTTTGTCACCACTTTGCGCATTTGCTCCTGATCGAGGAATATCTTCGGCAACGGTTGCAGGTTTTTGATGAAGGCGGGGCCGGTATTTATTTCCAGGCCGGCCATGGCCGCGGCGACCACCTCGTTGAGGTCGGCTTCGGCCGGCTGGATCTTTAGCTCGTGGCGAAGCAGGCTCAGCCGGCCGATGAGATCGTTGATATGGGTTACCGTTTTTGACATGCCCCGCAACACATCCTCCCGGAACGACGGATCATCAAAATGCACGGGCAGATTCTGCAACATCAGGTTAAGGGTGGAGGCCGCATTCTTCAGGTCGTGGACGAAAAACGCCGCCATCGTCTGAAAAGCCTCGAACTCCTTGGCCTGTAAAAGCTTTTTGGAAAGCTGCGCGTTGAGCAGGCTGGCGGCGGTGTGATCGCCGACACATTTGAGCATGTCGAAATCCTGCAAAGAAAACGCCGTTCCTCCCACTCGGTCGCCCAGGGTCATCAGCCCGAAAACATCGCCCTGTCCGACGATCGGTATGCAAACGCGATTTCCACCGTTGTGGAACTCGCGCGGATGCCATCGCCTCAGCAGGGCCGCCCAGTTCGCTTCGGTTAATTCGATATCGACCGGTTCCGGATGGTTCTGGAAATGCCTGATGACTTCACCGGTCTCCGCCGGTTGCGGTCCGAGCTCGCGGCCTTTGGCTTCGGCCAGCGAGGTCGAAGCGGCGAGAGTCAGCGTTTCCTTCTTGTCGTCCATCAGCCAGATGGTGACCGAAAGGACTTGAAACATGTCGGCGACGAGCTTGACGAGCGAACGGCACAAATCGACTTGTTCCACCCGCGAGGCCGTGCCCTCGTTGAACCTTTGCCATACGGTCCGATAATCGTAGAGGGGCCGCTGAAAATGCCGGCTGACGAGGAGCCGCAGGTGCAGCCGCACCCGGTCGGACTGCAGCAGAATGGCGAGCAAAACGAGCGAAACCAAACAGACAAAGGCTTGGATCGCAAAGGCGGCGTCGCCCCCGAGATAAGCCACGACCTTGGCGAGAACGCCGACAATCAACAGATAAAGGCCGGACAACAATACGGTGAACGAGCCTTGGAGAACGGAATGGGACGGATGCACATCCAAATCGAAATGCCGGGCCCGGAAAAACGAGGTCGGGATCAAACCGG
>JBEKQH010000241.1:0-4054 GCA_049519915.1 Opitutaceae bacterium | reverse complement strand
ATCTCTTTGTAACCTATTACGTTACAAACGATGACTCGCGGAGTCATCCTCGGCCTTCCCGTTCAGCCTTCAGTCCTTTTTTATCCGCGCCAAGTGAGCGCGTGGCATAACGCCACGCCGGCCGCATCAGCCTCGTCTGGGGCAAGCGTACGGCCGTGGCCAAGCATCGCCATCACCGAGCGCGCCATCTGCTCCTTGCTTGCGCGCCCCGCCCCTACCACCGCTTGCTTCACCCGCAACGGCGGATATTCGAAAACCGGCAGGTCGCGCAACGCCGCAGCCGCAATCGCCGCGCCGCGCGCCGCGCCGAGAATCTGCGCCGTCTGCACATTTTGGACAAAGATCGTCTGCTCCAGCGCGACATGCCTCGCGGCGGCCCCATCGAGAAAGGCTGTTACCGCGCGATGGATTTCCCCGAGCGCGTAAGACATCGGGTATTTTGCCGCCACCTTCACCGTCTGGCATCGCAACAACACCGGCGGCCGGCCCGGCGTAAATTCGATCAAGGCCAGGCCGGTGCCGCGCAGCGACGGATCGATCCCGAGCACCTGCCCGGCAAACGGCGTCCGGTTGAGCGTGAAGGCAACCGGCCCGGCTAGCGCGACACTGGACGGCACGGCGCGGCCTTCGATCTTGGCTTTCCACATTTGTCTGACGTTCATCCGCGCCATGATTGATGGTGTTTAACCGCAAATGAACGCGAATACGGATTATTGAACAGAAGATAACCAAGGTAAGGAAGAGCTGTTGGTATTTCTGTGATCAAAGGCCATGCTTCGCCTCCAACAGCTACGCATGGCGCGGCAAAAATAGAGCCCGCTTGGCCGTGCCCTCCGAAGCCCTGGGCCTGTCGAACGGGGCGAAGGAGGATGTAAAAAAGGTTTGGATCTGATGAGGCATTATTCGCGTCCATTTGCGTTCATTCGCGGTTAAAAAAGGATCGTTGATTGGTAGCTTGAAAAGAGGATTTATCCGCGTGAATCCGCGCCTGCCCTTCGTAGCTTTAGCGAAGTAGGGTTCATCTGCGGTTAAAAAAAGGTCTTAACTGCGGTTCGACTATCATGCGCTTGTTTTCTCCGTAAATTCCCCGGCGGCGACTTCGAAGACCTGCCACGTCCCCAGGTCGGCGTCGGGGCAACCGGTGCCGGTGGCGATCACCTGCGACTCCGGATCGATGGCCGACCAAAATCGGCGGCGGCGCGCCGGATCGAGTTCGCCCAACACGTCGTCAGCCAGCAACACCGGGCATACGCCGCTTTTCTCCCGGAACCACGACGCTTGCGCGAGCCGCAGGGCGAGCACGAGCGAACGTTGCTGTCCTTCCGAGCCATAATCCCGCGCCACCGTGCCGCGCACCGTGAAATGAAAATCGTCGCGGTGCGGCCCGGCCAGCGTCGTGCGAAATTGCGCGTCCCGGGCCCGGCCTGCCTCGAAACGCGCCAGCAGCAGCTCGGCCGACGGTTCTTCAAAATTGGGCTGATAGGCGAGATCCGCCTCTTCTGCCGATTCGCAGAGCTGCGCGTAGGCAGTCTTCAGCGCGGCCCCCAGCGTCTGCAGCCCGGCCGCGCGCAACGCGATCAGATCGGCGGCCGCAGGCGCAAGGATTTGCTCGAAGGCGGCCAGTTCCCGGTCCGTGGCGCGGCCCGACTTCAGCAGGGCGTTCCGCCCCGCCAGCGCGCGGGTGAACTTCTGCAACGAATGCAGGTAGCCGGCATCCATCGCCGCCAACGTGAGATCGAACCAGCGGCGGCGGCCGGCGGGAGGCCCGCGGACAAGCTGCAAATCCTGCGAGGAAAAAACCACGGTCGGAAATTTCCCCAAATGGTCGGCCAGCCGCGTGACGCGCGCGTTGTCGCACCACAGCTCCTTGCCATCGTGGCGAAGTTTGATGATGACGTGCGTATCGCCCAGCCGTTCGTGCTCAAGCTGGCACGTGAGGGCGGCCGTCGTCTGGCCGTGGCCGACCAACAGCCGATAGTCGTGCGCGCGAAACGAACGCAACGCGGTCAGAAAGCCCGCCGCCTCGAGCAGATTGGTTTTCCCCTGGCCGTTCGCACCCGTTAAGAAATGCTGGCGCCCGGAGAAATCGAGCGTGGCAAAGCCCACATTGCGAAAATGGCGGAGGGTTAATGAGCGAAGTCGCATGGGAGGGGTGCCATGGTCGTTGATAAGCAGGGCCTTGTCATCCTGAGACCCTTAGCAAACCCCGACTTGTCGGGGTTGCCTGGAACAACAGGGCTGTTTCTTGCGAATGACGGGTAGGGCGCGTTATCCCTAACGCGCCGATTGGACGCGGTTAATATCAAGCGCGGCGGATTAAGGATAATCCGCCCTACCTCGGAAATCTGTGTTTTGGCCGTAATTGACCAGGAGTTCATTGGCAGCTCCCAACGCAAAACTCCGCTTTGCCCTCGACGGGAAAGAAACAGGGGCTGTTTCCTAGAAGCGCAGCGAAGGATCCAGTGAGATTTCGCTACAAATCCTGGCTCTGTCCAATGGGATCCTTCACTTCGTTCAGGATGACAAAAAAGGGGATCGAGGGTCTTTCTTTGCATTCAGAATGACAATCATAGTTGGATGACCGACTCGGTCGGCACCACTTCCGCGCTGACCTCGGCCAGAGCCGTCACGAGCTTCGGCCAGTCCGCCTCCGCGGTGTCCCAGCCGGCGCTCACCCGGATGACCCGGCGCGCCTCCTCCGGCGAATAACCCATGGCCGCAAGCACGTGCGACGAGCCCGCTTTCGCCGTGGCGCAAGCCGAACCCGTCGAAACTTGAAATCCGCGCTGGTCGAGCCGCGCCACCCAGCGGGTGTTTTCACCATGCGGCAGAATTAGCGAAACCGTGTTCCAAAGGCGCTCCGCCGATGCGCCCACCACCCGCGCGCCGGGCAGGGCGGCCGCCACGGCCCGTTCGAACCCCTCGCGCCAGCGCAGCCGTTCGCTCTCGAGCAAAACCTTTTTCGTTTCCGCCTCAATCAAAGCCGCCGCCATCGCCGCCACGCCTGGAAAATTCTCCGTGCCGCCGCGCCGCCCGTGCTCCTGCGCGCCGCCCTGCTGCCCATGAAAGTCCCGCGCCGCATCGGCCGCTATCACGAAACCGACGCCCTTTGGCCCGCCGAATTTATGCGCGGAGCCGATCACCCAATCCGCCTCGCCGAGACCCTCGGCCGCCAATTTGCCCAGCCACTGCGTCGCGTCGCAGAAAAACGGCGTATGACGCTGCCGGCACTCCCGCGCCCAGTCGCGCCAAGGCTGCATGACGCCCGTCTCGTTGTTCGCCGCCATCACGATCACAGCGCCGAGGGGAAACCCCGAGCCGGCCTGCAACTTTTCCATTTGTTGAACCCCCGCCACGCCGTCGCGATCGACCTCAAGCCAGACGACGCGCTCGCCGAGAAAGAATCGGGCCGCCTCAATCACGCAAGGATGTTCGGTCCGGTTGACCGCCACGAGCAGGCCGGGGGCCAGCGTCCGGGCGAGATGCGCACACACCGCGTTGGCGCCCTCGGTCGCACCCGAGGTGAAGACCACGCGCTCGGCCGCGCAACCCAGCCACTGGGCGATCTGCTCGCGGGCCGTATCGAGTCGCACTTTCACCCGCGCACCGCCGCGATAAAGGCCGGATGGGTTCTGCCACCCTTCCTCGTGCGCCTGCAGCCACGCCTCACGCGCGACCGGCGCGAGCGGCGCCGTGGCGTTATGGTCGAAATAGGGCATGACGTTGAACTTCAACCCAGAGACCCGCCGAGGCAAGCCGGAGCGTGGTTAACCGCGAATGGACGCAAATTCACGCAAATAACACCTCATAAGATCCAAACCTGTTTTTACATCCTCCTTCGCCAAGGCTATGGAGGACAGGGAAGGTCGCAAAGGAAACGAAGCGACTTTTCTCGGTTCGAACCCATTTTCCCTCCTTCGCCCCGTTCGACAGGCCCAGGGCCTCGGAGGGCACGGCCAAGCGGGCTCTATTTTTGCCGCGCCATGCGTAGCTGTTGGAGACGAAGCATGGCCTTTGATCACAGAAATACCAACAGCTCTTCCTTACCTTGGTT
>JBEKQH010000240.1:0-4055 GCA_049519915.1 Opitutaceae bacterium | reverse complement strand
CGGGTCGAGCATTCGATCCACGATCGCCCGCGACTCGGCCATGCGCCGAGCGATGCCGATAAACGAACCCAGGTTCAAGCGATCCGGATCGAAATGATGCTCCACGGAAACGGCGGGCTGGTAAAAAATTCTTTTTCCCGCCCGTCTTAGCGCCCAGCCGAACACCGTCTCTTCGTAGAATCCGGCGGCGCCGGGTCCCAAGCGCGGGTCAAACCCGGCCACGACGTCGAGCACCGCGCGGTCAAACGCCATGTTGGCGCCGACCAGCAATCCCTCGGGCGGGTCGTTCGGATCCTCGACCGCGGCCAGCCAGACCCTGAGCATTCCCGTCAGCCACGGGCGTTCGAGGTGGGGGGCCGGCCTGATCCCGCCCTGCACGGCGTCGGCCGCCCCTTCCAGGATCGGACGGGACATCCCTTCAATCCAATCGACGGGCACACGGACGTCGTCGTCGGTAAAAAGAAATACCCGGCCGCGGGCGGCGCCCATGCCCGTATTATAAGCATAGCCTTTTCCCTTGCGCGGCTCGCGGATATAGCGGATCGGCAGGTTGGGCCGCGCCATTGACGCGACGGTCGCCTCGGTGGAGTCGGTCGATCCGTTGTCGATGACCAGCCGTTCGACGTTCCATCCCGGTGGGACCGTTGCGCGGCCAACGGACTCTAGCGTCGGCCGCAGGCTATCCGCCCGGTTTCGGGTGCAAATGATGATGGAAACGGAGTGCTCCATAGTCGGCTCTCGGTCAGCTGGAGTATAACACCGTGCGGGCGGCCTTGGGCGCAAGACGGCGCGTGACATATTTGCGCCGGCGCCGGCGCTGGGCGATATATTCGCGGTAAAACGCGAGGTTCTGCTCCACCCGAAGGGTCGGGATGGAAATCCCGCAAGCATTGTGGCGCGAGATTCGGTCGAGGCACCCGGTCCAAGGCCGGCATAGGTGCGCGAGAACCAGCCAGGGAAAGGCGAGCCGCGACCGCTTGTGCTCCCAATGATAGAATACAAATGCGTGGGAACGTCCCATTTTATGCGCCAAATCGATCATCCCCTCACGCGTCAGGCGCGCGGGATCGATATGATGCTCCACGACCACGTCGAAGGCGCTGACTATTTTAAATCCGGCGGCCAACAATTCCCACGAGAACAGGGTTTCATCGTGAAAACCAAGCGCGCCCGGGCCCAATTCGACTTCAAATCCTGGAACGCGATCGAGGACATGGCGGTGAAAGGCCATGTTGGCTCCCACCATCCGGGTCGGCGCCTCCCGATCCAGCTCTTCCGTCGATGCAAACCAGCTCCGGCGCGCCGAAAACGGCGGCTGGGTCAGCGCCTGCTCAATGTTCGGGGGGAAAACGACGCCTCCGGCGACCGCATCGGCCCGTCCTTCGAGAAGGGGCCGGCACATACCTTCAATCCAGTTGCACGGCACGCGGACGTCGTCGTCGGTGAACAGAAAGATCTCACCGCGAGCCGCGGCCATCCCGGCACAGTAGGCATAGCCCTTGCCCACGCGCTGTTCCTTGAGGTATCGGATCGGCAGGTTAGGCAAGGTCATCGCGGCGACGGTCGCGCCCGTCGTATCGGTCGATCCATTGTCGATCACCAGCAATTCGACGTTCCATCCCGGAGGCACGATGGCGTTGCCGATGGACTCCAGCATGGGAGCCAGGCTGCCGGCCCGATTGCGGGTACAAATGATGATGGAAATCGAAATGTCCGCGCCCCGATCTTTATGGCCTGGAAAACAAGGCCGCCTTTGCGGCGACAGGTTGGCCGGATTGCGCACGGGATATTTGCAGGGGCGCCGGCGCTGAACGAGATACTCGCGGTAAAAGGCCATGTCCTGTTCCACTTGAAGCGTCAGGGCGGATATCCTGGGGACGGATTTTCCTTTGATCCGGTCCAAGCCCTGCCGTCCCATCTGGTAGAGGTGACACAGGGCCAGCCAGGGCAGCGTGAATCGCGACTTTTGATGCTCCCAATGATGGAAGACAAAGGCGTTGGAACGCCCCATTTTGCGGGCCAGATCAAGGGTCCCTTTTTCCGTCAGACGGGCGAGATCGAGGTGATGCTCAACGGCGACATCGAGCGCCGAAATCAATCTGTAGCCGGCGGCCAAGAGCTGGGACGAAAACAGGGTTTCGTCGTGAAATCCGAGCGCGCCCGCGCCCAACTCAACGTCGAATCCGGGAACTCGATCGAGGACGCGCCGGTGGAAAGCCATGTTGGCTCCCACCATCCGGGCGGGCGCATTGCGATCCAGCTCTTCCGTGGAGGCATACCAGCTTCGGCGCAGCGAAAACGGCGGATGCGCCAAAACCGCCGTAATAGCGGGAGGGAAGCGGACCCCGCCGGCGATCGCATCCGCCTTTCCCTCAAGAATCGGCCGGCACATTCCCTCCATCCAATGCAAAGGCACCCGAATGTCGTCGTCAGTGAAAAGTATGACCTCTCCGGACGTCTCCCGAAGCCCGGTATTGCGCGCATAAGAGAGGCCCGCCTTGGCCTCATGGACGTGTCGCAGGACGACATTGCTTAATCGGGCCGAACGTATGACCGCGGGGGTGGGGTCGGTCGACCCATTGTCCACCACGAGCAGTTCGACCGTCCACCCCGGCGGTACGAGGGCTTCGCCAATCGACTCCAAGGTGAGTCTCAGGCTTTCCGCCCGGTCGCGCGTGCAAATGATGATGGAAACAGTCATGAGGAGGCCTGGCTAAACCGGGCTTGCTTCAGGTTGAGGGAGAGACCGCCGGCAGGATTGGCGGGCGACGAAAAGCATGGCCAAAGGTTCTCATCAATTGTCCGAGGGCCGCAGGAGCAAAGAAGAAAACGAATCCGAGATACGCGATTCCGCCCAGGCACACCTTGCACGCCAATCGCACGGCAAGAGGCACATTCATGGGCAAGACCCAGCCGGCGGCCCAGATGGCGAGCCCCATGACGAGCGAGGCTAGGGCCGGCATCAGGCAAGGGCGGCAGTACTCCAGCGGGCTCAAACCAATGCGCTTCCGAAGATACAGCATCGAGGGACCGACCAAGATAAGATTGTTCGCGATGAGTCCCGTCACGACCCAGGTGACGCCAAACTGAATGCCCACCCAGCAGGCCACCGCCACACCGACGGCATGGCAGACACTGAGGAAAACGTAACTGCCGGCTCCGCCCGTTGCCATCAAGGCTGGATAAAAAAAGACCTGAAGCGAAGTGACGAGCGCGGACAGCGACAAAAGGGCGCAGAGATTACCGGCGGACGTCCATTTGGCTCCGAATAGGAACGGCACCAAATCCGATGCGATCGCGGCAATTCCGACAAAGACGGCGAAGGCGACAAGCGCGTTCAGCTCCATGCCGCTGTAGATGGCCTTCCGCAATTTTGGATGGTCGTCTTGCAACCGGGACAACGCCGGCAATGACACCTCGGTCATGGGCTGCTGGGTCATGGTGTTCGCCATATCCGGAACCTTGCCCCCGATCACATACAAGCCCAGGACTGGCACGCCGGCAAAGCGGCCGATGATGATTTGATCGAGGCGCGAGGAAAAAAACCAAAGAAACGACGTCGCCAGGATGGAGGAACTGACGCCAAACAGATCGCGAAGATGAGGCCAGGAGAACCGCAGAGACGGGCGGTAGGACGATGCCGACCAAAGGAAAATCGCGCCGGCGAGGGCGGAGACGAGTTGTTGTCCGACCAAGGCCCATACTCCATAGCCGGCGACTGCCATGCCGACACCGACGGCCCCGCCGGCCACGTTGGCCACCAGGGCGCGGATCGCCGGCCGGCGAAAGTCCATCGACCGGATAAAAAGCGTTCCATGGATCGCCGACATGGCGTTGAACACCAACGCCAAGGACGACCAGCAAAGCAATCGCGTCAGTCGCGGCTCGTGAAACAGCAGCGAAATGGGTCTGGCCAAGGCAATCGTCCCCAGGCAGAGGACGACGGAACAAGCGCTATTGAACCAGAACGCCGTATCGAGGTGCGCGGGATCCAGGTTCATGCGCTGGACGAGCGCGGTGCCGATGCCCTGGTCGGCGATCATCGAGGCAAAAAA
>JBEKQH010000239.1:0-4066 GCA_049519915.1 Opitutaceae bacterium | reverse complement strand
CGGCGGGCAGCTCAGGTAGATTGAGCTCGGACACTCGCGCCTCGACCGTGGGTCGCGACTCCGCTGAAAAGATCAGCTCCACACTGGGAAACGATGTGCGGCGGCCGGCAAACTGCAGGGCCCCGCCAAATTTCTCCGCCATCGATTGCGCCTCAGCTCCTGTAAGTGACAGGCCCGCACATGTTTCCGTGCAATCTTCCACTGTGGCATCGTCCGACACAAGGTTGGCTTTAATATGCTCGCAGAGCTGTCCGGCCAACGAAAAATAGCTGCCCACCCAAAAGGAACCCGCCTCGCCACGCAGGATAAAGCTGTCCGCGAGCACGCGGCCTTTTTCATCGAGCCACAATCCATAGACCGCAGGCTGGTTCTCGAGGATTCGCAAGTCATTCGTGAATTGTCCTTGGAGGTAATTAAGGGCGTCGGGCCCGGCCACTTGCAGCCATGCGGCAGGTTTCCAAAGATGGGCTGCAGTAAGTTCAGAACAATGCATGTTGTTTATATTTAATGACTTATTATAATATTTCAGCGAATTCCTAAAAAAAAGTATCAACTTTTCTTGACTATGCCAACCACCGCGGTATCTCTTCAATCATAACTTTCACTTCTCCCGCCTAGCGGGAGTTTTGGGGTAACTAAGAAAGCAATGGGCGGGCCGCTTAGGGGTAGGCGGCCCGCCTCTCTTTTTGCCCGACAGCAAGGCCGACCGGGCCAAGAACACGTAGTTAGTAATTTGGTATTAGTAGTTTGTTCGGAAGACAACGACTTCGGCGCCGGATTACCGATTGCTAAATACACGTCGTTCTCAACCGCTCAGCTCCGAGATGGCGTAAGCTTTGGCACGGCAAGCCTAGACTCGAAACCAACTACCAAATGCCAATTACTAACTACGCACCCGAAACCGAAAGCCGCTTGCCCCACGCCACGCCGCCCGGCATTATGGACCCTTTCCGTGCAAAAAACCTCTGATATTAACGTCGTCGAGACGCGCGTCCTGCCTTCGCCCTCCCAGCTCCTGACCGAGCTGCCCAAGAACGAAGCCCAAGCCGCTTTTGTCGCCCGCGCGCGACAGGATATCCACCGCATAATTTTCGCCCGCGACAAGCGGCTGCTTTTCATTGTCGGTCCATGCTCCATCCACGACCTGGTCGCCGGGCGTGAATACGCCGTGCGCCTGGCCGCGCTCGCCCGCTCCGTCGCCGACCGGGTGATGATTGTGATGCGCGTCTATTTCGAAAAACCGCGCACGACCGTTGGGTGGAAGGGCCTCATCATGGATCCGCATCTCGACGGGTCGCACGACCTCGCGGCCGGCCTACGGCTGGCGCGGACATTTTTGCGCGACATGCTCGACCTCGGGCTGCCTACCGCCACCGAACTGCTCGACCCCATCACGCCGCAATACATCGCCGATCTCATCTGCTGGTCCGCCGTCGGCGCGCGCACAACGGAGTCACAAACCCATCGTCAGATGGCCTCGGGCCTTTCGATGCCGCTCGGTTTCAAGAACGGCACCGATGGCTCCATCCAGACTGCGATCAACGCCATCCGCGCCGCCGCGCAACCGCATACGTTCCTCGGCATCAACCTTGATGGCGCGGCCTCGGCCATTGTCACCCGCGGCAATCCCAACTGCCACATCGTCCTGCGCGGCGGGAGCGCCGGTCCCAATTTCTCACCCGAGCACATCGCGCAGGCCGAACAGCTCCTCGCCAAGGCCGGTTTGCCCAAATCGCTGCTCGTCGATTGCTCGCACGATAATTCGTCCAAGCAACCCGAACGCCAACCCGAGGTGCTACGCGCGCTCCTCGCCCAAATCGCCGCCGGCAATGCCTCCATTATCGGCGCAATGGTCGAAAGCAACCTCCACGCCGGCAGCCAACCCTTTCCGCAGCCCCGCGAAAAACTCCGGCCAGGCGTGAGCATCACCGACGGATGTATCGATTGGGACACGACCGAAGCCCTCGTGCGCGAAACCCATGCCGCCCTCGCGGCGCGCTGCGCCATTCTTTGAACACGGAGGCCACAGAGACCACGGAGCGGCGAATGAAATGAAGGCCACAAAAGTCATTTCGCATGCAACGCATTCAGACCATCCTGTCACTTGTTACCTGAAATTTGCTCCGTTCCGCGGTCAGACCTTCAGCCTTTGCGCGGCGGCGGCTACGCCAGCCGCACTCGCCCGCGCCGCCATAAGTTTATTGCAACAAGCCGGCTGATGTTTTAATTCTTAATTTCACTCCAGTTTTCTCCGTGCTATTAGAAATTCTCATGTTAGACAGTACCTTCCCATGAAATTGAAATCTCCCATTCGTGTCGCGATCACCGGTGCTGCCGGCCAAATCGGCTATTCCCTCCTTTTCCGCATTGCGTCGGGTTCCATGTTCGGGCCCGACCAGCCCGTCATCCTCCATCTCATCGAGATCGAGCCCGCCCTCAAGGCGCTCAACGGTGTCGTGATGGAACTCGACGATTGCGCTTTCCCGCTGCTCAAAGGCGTCGTGGCGACCGCTTCGCTCGACGAAGGGTTTAAGGGCGTCAACTGGGCCCTGCTCGTCGGCTCCGTTCCGCGCAAAGCCGGCATGGAGCGCAAAGACCTCCTCGGCATCAATGGCAAGATTTTCACCGGCCAAGGCCAGGCCATCGCCCGGAACGCCGCCTCCGACGTGCGCGTGCTCGTCGTGGGCAACCCGTGCAATACGAATTGCCTCATCGCGATGAGCAACGCAAAAGGCATCCCCGCCGACCGTTGGTTCGCCATGACGATGCTCGATCAGAACCGCGCCAAGACCCAGCTGGCCAAGAAGGCCGGCGTCGACATCACAGCGGTCTCCAATGTGGCCATCTGGGGTAATCACAGCTCCACGATGTATCCCGATTTTGCCAATGCGAAAATCAAAGGCGAAGCCGCACCCGCCGTCATTACGGACGAGGCCTGGTTCAAGGAAACGTTCATTCCCACCGTGCAGAAGCGCGGCGCGGCTATTCTTGAGGCCCGCGGCCTAAGCTCGGCCGCCTCCGCGGCCAATGCCGTGGTCGACACCGTCCGCTCCCTTACCACCCATACGCCTCACGGCGACTGGTTCAGCGTCGCGGTCTGCAGTGATGGCAGCTACGGCGTCGAAAAAGGACTCCTCTTCAGCTATCCCATTCGCACCGACGGCAAGACCTGGAGCGTCGTGCCCAATGTGCCGCTCAGCGAATTCAGCAAATCGAAGATCGCGGTGACCGAAGCGGAGCTGAAAGAGGAAAAGACCCTCGTCAGCGAACTCCTGCCGAAGTAAGGCTTGGAGAGCGAAGTCGCTAGGACCAGGTAGCAAGTTCCAGGTGGCTTCGCCATCTCAGATCTGAAACTTCACTGTTCAGCGTTCAAAGTTCGGAGCTTGCGGCCGAAGGTCGCGCCTCCGGACTTGGACGTTACAGGTTCGATGTCGGCCGTGCCCTTCGAAGCTTGAAGAGCGAAGAAGGGATGTTCGCGCGCTTGCTTTTACCCGCCGAGGGGGGCACATTACCCGACTCGTTCTTTGATTGGTTACGCCTACCAATCCCCTTTAGGTCCGGCCTCCGGCTTCTTGTCACCTGTCACCTGTCACCTGGCACCGGATACCTGTTACCTTTCCCTTTTTGGGGGTGTTCTGGATTCGACCCTTGGTTGGAGCGTACCGCTGCCTGTCGAGCGCCGAAGGCCGCTCGCAAATCTCCCTTCGAAAAAAACAAACGGCAACTACGAAGCAATGCCATTGGCGGCCTAATTCGGCCGCCTCGTCCACCCAGTGACGCCTGCTAGCTGGTGTGAACGTCGACAGCAGGAATAATCCGCGTGGATGTCTCCGGCGCGCGGATCGTACCTTCACTCCGGGGGCTGGCCTACGTTGAGCGCGCGCTGCCGCATGACGCCTGGTGAGATTAAAGCAGTACTACACAGGTAGACGCGGCACGTGAAGGTCAGGGGCACGCGGGTTCAACTCCCGCCACCTCCACCATTTTCCATTGGAAAATGTTGCCCTGCGAAGCTCGTAGAGCGAAGCATGGGCTGGCGCAGCGTTTAAAGGGCAAAGAATGTCCG
>JBEKQH010000238.1:0-4066 GCA_049519915.1 Opitutaceae bacterium | reverse complement strand
GCCAACGTTCAACTCCAATTTGGGAACGCTACAGGCAGTAACTCTCACCCTCGATTCCTCATTCGACGGCTCGATCGATTTTTACGTCCCTCCGCAGGCTTTTATGCCAGAGCAATATAATGCGAGTACCGGCACAAATGACTTTGTTTACGATTCGCAGGATAATTTACTCACCTCTGTCCTAGCACCGGGATACGTTTCCGGCACCACTGTACCAGGCGAGAATTCCGCTCCTGTCTCAGGCCGTGCGAGCACTTTCGCGGCTCTCACACCTCTCAGTTCTTACGAATCGGCTGGCAACGGTTCCCTTACTTTCGAGGTTGGCGGCGACGCAGTCGGTGGCTTCGAAGTCGGTCCGTACTTCGGCGCCCCTGAATTGACCGCTTACGGCGATCTTTCGATCGCATATGAGTATTCCGCCATTCCGGAACCGTCCACCTACGCGGCCGTGGCGGGCATTACGGTCCTCGGTTTGGCCGTCTTTCGACGCAAGCGGCAGGCAGCTTGAAGTCACTCAAACCCGCGTACTTGGCCCGCTCCTCGCAATTGGCGAGGCCGGGCCGCTTTTGTTTTCAGCCAATCGCGACCAAATTTAGGCTGATTTTTCGCGACCCGTGGCCATTTTAAATATTCTAATAGATAATATAAGTCCTTGCTACTCTTAAGAGGGCGCAGAAATTTTCCGACGGATCAGGTCTTTGTGAATTCGCGGTGACGAAAGGGCCTCAAGCCGACTATCGACTTGCCGGCCGAGCCTTCGCTCTCTCGATTCGTCCGCCCTTCGGCCCAGTCCGGGGGAAACAGATCCATCCGCCGGCACTTTATCGGCTGCACCCATCAATTTTCCCTATATGAAACAGACCACAAGCATTACCGCAATTTTATGGCTTTTAGCCGGACTGGCGTTCTTCCCGCCGGCATCGGCGAGAGCGCAGTTTGTGACCGCCAACGCGGTCACGGCCCAAAGCACTTCTTCGAAAGGACCGGGGCAGGTTTTGCTGCCGACGCCAGGTTCGGGCAATGTGCTGACCGATCCGGCCGGCGCCCTCTCGTGGACGCCCGTGTCCGGCGCCAGCTCGTACGATGTTTATTTTGGGACCAGCAGTTCGTCGCTCAAGCTGGTTTCCAGCAAGCAGAAGGGCACCAGCTACAAGGCAAAATCGGCGCTGTCCGCCAACACGACCTATTATTGGCGCGTCGATGCCAGAAATTCGTCGGCCGCAAGCACCGGCGTCGTCTGGACGTTTACCACCAACGGCCCCGACCTGCGCGAAGCGCTCGACGGCAGTTTTCCCGACCCCACCACCTGGCTGATCGCCCCGGGCAACAAAGGCTCCGCCACCGTTTGGAAGTACGAATTTTCGAACGCCGTTCCCGATCCGAGTTGGAATCAGCCCGGCTATGACGATAGCGCGTGGCTGTTGGGCAAAGCCGGTTTCGGAACCAACCCCGGCCAGGAGCCGGCGGATGTGCTCAATACGACTTGGCCCTCCGACCAGGCGGACCTCTGGCTGCGCCAGACCATTACGCTGACCGCGACGGACATCGCCAACAGCGTTCCTCAAAAGCTGGCGCTGTGGGGGCGTTGGGACGACTATTTCGATGTTTATATCAATGGCGTCCTGGCCGCCACGAGCAATCCCGACAACAACCGGACGGCCACCTGCTGGGGCTGGATCAATGTCTACGGTTACTATGGGGTCTTGCTCCAAGCGCGCAACGCCGTGCACGTCGGCACGAATACCATCGCAATTCACGGCCACAATAACGGAGGCCCGGGGTATCTCGATCTGGGCCTGACGCTCAATCCCGCCTTCAATCCTCCCGTCTCGGGCACCGACGCCGATCCCTCCTGGAAGCCTTATAGCGACGCCGTCCGAAATCTGGTGGAGGAAAATGTCATTCCGGCCGCCGTGCTGGGCGTGATGCACAACAACAAGATCGTTTCACTCCACGGCTACGGTTATCTCGACAAGGCCCGGACGATTCCGACGCCGCCGAATGCGGTCCTGCGCCTGGCCAGCGTGGACAAGATGATTACCAAAGCGGCCGTGATGCTGCTGATCGACACCAACGCCGCCGACCCCATTACCCACCAGACGCTCACTCTGGACACCCCCGTGTTTCCACTCTTGCGGGCGCATGGATTGACCGCCCTGCCGGGAATGACGCCCGACAGCCGCATCGATTTGGTAACGCTAAACGACTTGATTCAGCATGAGGGCGGAGTCGCCGGCTTGACCGATAACAACTCGCTTTATGTCGCGGCCGGCAAAACGCAGGAAACCTACGACCCGATCGACAATATTCGCTATGTCTATTCCTCGCCGCTGGCTTTCGCCCCCGGCACCAGCAATGCCTATTCCAGCAGCGGTTATATGGTTTTGCGCAACGTCGTCGATGTCGTGACGGGAAACCTGCAGACCTACCTGCAAAACACGCTGATCGGCCCGGCCGGCAGCAAAGATGTTTTCATCGCGCACGAACGCGCGCAAATGCGCATTCCGAACCGCGAGCCGTGGTATGAGCACGAGCAGCCCTGGGTTTATCCCGACTATTGGGTCAATTACGATTACTGCACCGCGCTTTCGACTTCGCCTGAAGCTTTCGTCCGCTTCACCCGCTGGTATCATTTCGTGACCGGCGAATTGCAGGTCAACCCCAAGACCGGGGTTTTGGTGCAGCCCGACCTGCTCTATCCGAGCGTAAATCCGCAGACCTGGATTTACTCGGGAGGGATGGCGGGCACGACGGCCTACGCCAGCCAACGGAACTGCGACGATACGCAGATCTTCGTCGCCTTCGATCTCGGCGGCCATTTCGACGACATCATCGATCAACTCGGCGGCGCGCCCATCCGGCCCGTTCCCGACCGGGGCGCGACCGGAGTGCCGACAAATGTCACGCTCAGTTGGACACCCGGCATCAATACGCCCGTCTATCGGATCAAATTCGGCGCGGGTTCCGCTTCGAACATGCAAATCGTCGGAACCACCACTGGCACGACCTACAATCCCGGCGTGCTGCAGCCCAACACCACTTACTTCTGGCAGGTGGACGGGATGTTCCCGTGTCCGGGCTACCCCGGCGTCCAAGGAGTAAGCGTAGGCGACTACGCGAGCTTCACAACCGCTCCTTGAACGACGCGGCCGGCGCGGCTTCCGGCCCGCGCCGGCACGAAGGCTGGACCACCGTTTAGCGTTCGACGAACCGGCCCGGAACGCTTACTTCTCCGTCGGTCGTCCCATGCCTTCGTCCAACCAAGACAACGCCGGAGTGATCGCATTTCCTCCGCTGATTTTTGCCATCTGCGCTCTGGCCGGAGTCGCCCTGAATCTGGTATTTCCAATTCCCGTTTGTGCTCATCTGCCTGCGCGGATCGCCGGGACGATTCTGGCCTGCTTGGCGGGGTTCATCGCGTCCTGGGCGCGAGGCGTGATGGTGAAAGCCGGGACTAACATCCGCCCCGACAAGCCGGCCCTGGCGATCGTGACCGCAGGCCCCTTTCGTCTGACCCGCAACCCGATGTATCTTTCGCTGTGTCTGCTGCAACTGGGCCTCGGCCTGCTGATCAACGGACTGATACCGTTGCTCTTGGTTATTCCCCTGGCGCTCACGCTGCATTTTGGCGTGATTCTGCGCGAAGAACGGTATCTCACGGCAAAATTCGGCGAGACCTACACCCATTTTCAAAGCCACGTCCGACGGTGGATTTAGGCGGCGGCGGCGGCGGCGCGGCCGCCGGCCGCGAACGCTGAACTCCGAACGCTAAACGTTGAACGCCGAAGTGATGACCGCAAAAGCCTATAGTTTAGAACTTCAGCGTTCGACGTTCGGAGTTCAGCGTTCAGCGTTTATCTCCGGCCTCTCAGCTCTGGACTCTCAGCTTTCGACTCTTAGTCTGCCGGTTTCACCCCATGAGCATCCAGACCCGCTTCACCCTCCCGCAATCCGATATTCCCAGCCAGTGGTACAATCTGCTGGCCGACTTTCCCGAGCCGCTGCCGCCGCCGCTTCACCCTGGCACCAAGCAGCCGATGCCCCCGGAAGCCCTGGCCGCGATCTT
>JBEKQH010000237.1:0-4087 GCA_049519915.1 Opitutaceae bacterium | reverse complement strand
CGATGTCGGCGACGGATTTGATGTAGCCCCGGCCGCGGACATAATACTCCGTGCTTCCGACCTCGAAGACTTTTCCGCCGACGTCGTTGTTCGACCCGCGGATCTTTGCGACAATGTCGGCCAGTGGAATGCCATAGGCGACGAGTTTGTCCGGGTCGAGATCGACCTGGTATTCCTTGACGAATCCGCCGACGGCCGCGACCTCGGCTACGCCCTGGACGGACTCCAGCGCGTAGCGCAGGTGCCAGTCCTGGAAGCTGCGCAGCTCCGCCAGGTTGTTTTTTCCGCTGTCATCGACGAGCGCGTATTCATAAACCCAGCCGACGCCGGTGGCATCGGGGCCGATGACGGGATTGACGCCCTCGGGCAAGGAGCCGCGGATGGAGTTTAGATACTCGATGACCCGCGATCGCGCCCAATAGATATCCGTTCCGTCCTCGAAAATGACGTAAACAAAAGACTTCCCGAACATCGACTCGCCGCGCACGAATTTGACGTGCGGTGCGGCGATAAAGAGGGTCGATATCGGATAGGTGATCTGATCCTCGACCAGGTCGGGCGAACGGCCGTC
This sequence comes from Opitutaceae bacterium, assembly GCA_049519915.1. Taxonomy (GTDB): domain Bacteria; phylum Verrucomicrobiota; class Verrucomicrobiia; order Opitutales; family Opitutaceae; genus DASRHD01. Next base: position 3,516 of record JBEKQH010000237.1, on the reverse strand, counting down.
CCAATCGGTATAAACAATCACCTGCACGTCGCTGAGGTCGGGGATGGCATCGAGAGGCGTGCGCTGCAGCGCCCAGAAGCCGCCGGCCAGCGCAAAGAAGACAAGGATGAACGTCAGGAACTTGTTGCGGGCGCTGGCTTCGATGACCCGTTCGATCAGGGTCGCTTGCGGCGGGAAGGGTGCGGACGGTTCCATGATGGGCGCGAGTAACGTCTTGGTTCAGATCGGCGCGACAGACCTCACGCAATGCGTGGAGGACGCGGATGAACTTTAGTTCCAGGGGTCTTCTGCTTGTCATTCCGAGACCCTGAGCAAGCCGCTGCGCGGCTTGCCTGGAACAGGCCAATGAACTGTTTCGCGCGGTAGCGCGGGTGGAGCGCGTTGACCTCAACGCGCTGAGAGCGTCTTGAGATCAAGCCGCTCCACCTATAAAGGCTGAATTCGTGCGCAAGTGGCATCCGTTCATTGGCAGCCTTGCGAGGAATCTCACGTCTGATCTCGTGAGATCCTTCGCTGTCGCTCTGGATGACAAATGGAGACAACGCCCACGCCCGGTTCATCGGGAGCGCAGCCAAGTTCCGAGGCCGAAGGCCGACAGTTTGCCATCCAAAGGGACTACGCTTCGAGTCTTGGCACTGGCCAATTGGATTCTTCACTTCGTTCAGAATGACAAGATCCTTGCCTGCAATTGAAACGAAGTCCGCTACGAACGAAAGAGCGCCTACGGAATGGACCGGCCGCCTCAAGAGTACGTTTGTTTTGTCCATTTGAAAAATATTCACCAATCCTTCAAGGCGCCTTGAATCTTCGACTCGGCGTCGACCAGGAAATTCGCGCTGCTGACCACGCGTTCGCCGGTGGCCAGGCCTGATTTTACCTCATAGAGATCGCCGAATTTGGCGCCGAGCTCGACGAAACGCGGCTCCAATTTTCCGGCGCCCTTGTCGACGAAGACGACGTTGCGCGTGCCGGTCGGCAGCACGGCGCCGAAAGGAACGGTGAGGCCCTCGCCGGCGTCGATTTGCAGCCCGGCATCGACGTACATGTCCGGCCGCAATTTCATATCCGGGTTGTCGATATCCAGCCGGACGCGAATGGTGCGCCGCTCGTCGTTGAGAAAAGCGTCGATGACCGCGATTTTTCCGGAGAATTTATCGTTGGGGCAGGCTGAAGTCGTGAGGGTCACGGGCAGGCCCGGCTTCAGCAGCGCCGCTTCGTCCTGGAAAAAGTCAGCCCACACCCAGACCTCTGAGAGATCGGCCATGTCCACGAGATCGGTGCCGACGCTGATGTCCTTGCCCTGCTCGATATGGATGTGGTGAATGATGCCGCGATAGGGTGAAAGCAGTTCGAGATTGTCCCGGGCCTGGCGGGTCTGCTCGAGCTCGGCGATCTGCGTTTCGGTCACGTTCCATTGCCGCAAGCGTTGCTCGGCCGAGGCGATGAGATCATTCGCATTTTGCAAGGCCGTGGCTGCGCCCGACCGCCGGGCGGCGTCGCGCATGCGCAGCAAGTCGACCAGCTCGTGTTGGGTGGCCGCCAAATCCGGGCTGTAAATGGTCAGCAGCGGCTGGCCTCGATCCACGAGATCGCCGGGAGAGTTTACGATAAGCTTTTCGACGTAGCCCTGAACGCGGGAGACGATATCCCAATGGCGTTCGTTTTCGGATGCGACCAAGCCGGAGGCGCGGAGGACGCGCCGCAACGGTTTTTTTTCCACCACCGCGTAGGTCACGCCGATCAGCTGCTGGCGGTCGAGCGGAATGGTAAATTCCGTGGGACGCTCCCCGCCGGCGGTCCGTTCGCCGCCCTCAGGGCGGGCGCGCGCGGCGGACGGTTTCATCACCGGGATGAGCGTCATGCCGCAAATCGGGCAGTTGCCCGGTTTGGGTTCATGCACCGACGGGTGCATGGCGCAGGTATAGTAAGAAACGTCGTCGTCGCTTTGCGCGAACAAGGATTTCGGGCAGGTGGCCAAGGCCGCCAGAGCCGCGCAGCCGAGAAGAAAATTGCGACGATTGGTTGTTTTCATTTTGCGTCGGAGAGGTGATTTTTGGGGTCGTCCTGGGCGGTGAGAGCGTCGGCGAGGCCGAGCAGCGCGCCGAAATCTCGCGTGCCGGTCAGCAACTCGAGGTCGGCCGATTGGCGTCCCTGTTCGGCGCAGGCGCGGGCGAAGGCGAGTTGGTCGTCGAGCAGCATCCGGCGGGCGTCGAGTACGTCCTGGAAAAGACCGAGATTGGCGACCCAGGCGGCGCGGGCGCTGGCCAGGGTTTGCTCGGTGAGCGGAAGGATGTCGTCGCGGTAGAGCAGGGCCTGACGGCGGGCGGCATCGAGATCGACGATCGCATGGTGGAGGTTTTCTCGGAGAGTCAGCGCATAATCCGCCGCATCGAACGCGCTGGCCCGTGCCAGGGCGCGATCACGATGCAAGTCACTGTCGTAACGATGGCCGTTGAGCCACGGCAGGCTGAAATTCACCGTGAAAGTGCCGCCCCGGATGCCGCCGTCGCCGCTGTATTGGCTGGCCTCGAGGCCGACACCGATTGTCGGCAGACGTTGCCGGCGAGTGAGGTCGGCCGCGGCCTGGGCGGTGGCGGTCTCCTGGTGCATCACTTTGAGCTGGGGTTCGGCCGCGAGGGCGGCTGCGACCAGCTTTGGCGTGTAGGCCAAGGCGGGCTGGACCGGGGGCAATTCGATCTTGGGCCAGAAGGCGTGCAGGTCGCGGTTGAGCAACCGATTCAATTCGGTCCGGCTGTGGTCAAGCTCCAGCCGGAGGGTTTTCAATTCGTCCGCGGCCTTGGCGCGCTCGGTTTGAATTTTCAGCCATTCCACCTGGCTCGATTGGCCGACGCGGTAGCGATGGTCGACGGCGGCGAGCGTGGCGTCGAGCCAGGACAAATCCTGCTCGCCGATCTCAAGCGCGCGACCGGCGAAGGCGACATCCTGCAAGGCGGAAGCGATGTCGCGGCGGAGTTTTTGCGTTTCGTAATCGGCGGCCAGCTGTTCCCGCGTGGCATTGGCGGCCGCCACGCGGCGCATCGATTCGGGCCGGCCAAAGAGTGGCAGCATTTGCGTGAAACCATAGACGATGTCGCCGGTTTGCGATGCCGGCTGACCGCGGGAGGCGGGCGCGACTACGCCGACGTTTGCGACCGGATCCTCCCATTGGCGGGTGGAGGCGGCGCCCATTCCGGCCGCTTCGGCTCGGGCACCGGCGGCGAGCAAGGCAGGATTATGGGTCCGGGCTTCGGCCAAAAGTTGGTCCACCAAGTCGGGGGTAATGGCGATTGAGACCGGCGTTACGGATTCGGGCCGTCCGGCGGATTCGACCCCTTCGGACGGCTCGCCGCAGGCGGATTCGGCCCGCAAGACCGGTCCCGGCCAGGAGGCGGCGAGAAACAAAACAAAGGCACGTGCGAGCAGGCCAAAATGAGGTTTAGACGAAGTCATACGCAGCCGGGCGTGGCGGTTAACGATAATACCCCGGCCCCGCGAAAAACCCTTAATTTATTCGCC
>JBEKQH010000236.1:0-4094 GCA_049519915.1 Opitutaceae bacterium | reverse complement strand
AGCTTCTACAACCGGATTAACGTCGAACGTGTAGTGGCGCCGGCTCACCGTCTTGTCGGCATAGAGAATGTCGACCACGGCGGTGTCGTTGCCGGTGAACCCGTGCTCGGGTGCAAAGGTGACCGTCATGCCTTGCGTTGGCTTCGTGTTACAGGCGAAGCGCGGATTGCTTTGCGGAAAACTCGACAGCCCGCTGCCGCGATCAACCGAGATCCTGCCATGCTTCGGGGGCTCGATCGTGGAGATAGTCGGAAACGCGTTGGGTGTACAATCAAGACCGATCTCATAGAAGTAATCGATTTGTTTGGCATGATCCGGAACGATTATGCGCGCCACCTCTGAGACCTGCGGCCGCGGCGGGGCGGTCAAGGCGGCAAACCTGAAGCCGCCGAACACGTCGGCGCGCACCTTGTTAAGATCGGGTGTTATTTGCTCCTCCGCCTCCGGCGGGCAGACCTGCCGGCCCGAACGCGAGACAAACTCGCGATGTATCTTCAGTTTGCGGTTTTCAATTCCGTAGGTCGAACGATAGGTGAAGAGGGGATTGTCGATCGTCATGCCGGTCGGTGGAACGGGCATTGGCAGGGCCGGATCGAATACCGCGTCGATATCCTCGCTCTGCAGGGCGGCAAAACAGGCAAAAGCGGATTGTCGTCCACTCAGGCGGGCACCGAACGTAAAGGTTCCGGGCCGCGCCGAGAACGGCATCCCGCTTGGAATGGCCACGGCGACCGTCGGCGCCGGCGGTTTGAAACGATCGTTCAGCCGGAAGTCGCTTTTGATGACCGCCGGATCGCGCAGCTCCGCGGAACTTCCAAGGTCGAAATGCCCGACGCCGGGGGTGTTGACGCTCTGAAGTTTACGCTGGACCATCGTCTCCTGGCCCGCTTGCTGCAACGCGTTGCCCGCCGAACGCAGGCCGCCGGCGAGTATTCCCGTGCTGCTCTCCACCGTCTGACCGCGGACGGAGCCGTCGGCGGCAAACGTTAAGGTCGTCCGCACGTGCGCCGTATGGTCCTCCGGAATCATGGCGGGCGTGCGGGCGAGGGTCGCGCCGGTCGCGGCAACGCGCACCACGGGCTTGTCGTAGGACTCCGCGGACAAGGTTGCGAACGCGTTGGCGCTCGCGGTGGGATCGTCGTAGAGATCGAATTCCGGCAAGTAGACGATGGCGTGATTGAGCACAGCCAAAGTGGGTGGCTCGGGCAATGAATAGGCCGGACCCAGATTGATTAGGACCTGTTCGCTCGCAATGCCCTTGGCGGCGAGCAGCGCCGACATCAGCGTGACCTTGTCCTTGCAGTCGCCGAACCTGTTCCGCAGAACCGTCGCTGCGTCATGCGGCACGACGCGTCCAAGCGTAAGATAAACCGCCACGTAACGGATATTGTTTTTGACCCAGGCGTCGATAGCCGCGGCTTGCGCCCTGCGGTCGGTTATCCCCCGCGTGATCTGGTCGGCGAGGGCGTTGATGTCAGGCGTGACTTTCGATTGCGGCAACGCTTCCCGGCCATAGGCGGCGCCCAGCTCCGTATAGGAGTGAAACGTCGAAAGCGCCATGTAGGGCTCCCGGTCGAACGGCGACACGGCGCCCGGTTCGTCCGGCCGATAGGAGGCGCCGGCTACCTCGATGATGTGGCGCCGAACACCTCCGGCGACTTCCGTTTTGTCAGTGGCGCCATTTCCCGCATGAACCAGGAGGTCGAAGTTTTCAGGCGTTTCGATGATGGTCTGGACCGACGTCACCGATTGGCTGCGCGGGAAGACATCGAAGTCGGTCAGTTGTCCGGCGAAGAAATCGCGGAGGATATCCGATTTGATCGTCAGGACGAGGGTGTCGCCCACCGCGACATCCGGAAAGATGAACGTGCGAATTTTCAGGTCGGAGGCGTAGGTGGCCTGAAGACCGGAAGCCGCTTCGCGGGTTATGATGTTGGCGGCATCGACCTGGACGCGCCGGCCGTCCGCCTTCTCGGTGAAGGCCTCCAACGTTTCTTCTTTTTGCATCCCTTCGACAAACTGCATCGCCTGCTGGCTGAGCGCCTGGACCACGCCGGGCGAAAGGATCTTGATCCGCTTGGTTGATATCTCCGTGGCGGTTCGATCGTTGTGAACGGTGATTTGGCTCTTCAGCTCGATTGTAAAGGGCCTTGCATCGCCAGGAGCGGCGGGAGGTTGCGATCGATCGGGTTGTGGTGACGCTGGACCGGCTCCGCCGCCGTCGAGGCGAGACTGCGCGGCTGCGTTCTGACCCACCGGTCCGCCGGTGAAGCCGGTCAGACAGACCGCGAGGAAAAGCAAGATTTGATGCCGCTTCATTGTTCCCCCGTAACGGTTTTTATCCAATACGCGGCCAACTTACGACCCAAATAGGTCGTCCGGTCAGAAAAAGCCCTCCCGGCGAGGGGCGCAGATAATCTGAAACTTTCTATTGGGCAATGCAATCCTGCCACGCGTCGCGCATATGGTTTTTCGGCGCTGACGACATCCACCTTTACGATCTGGTTCTCCTTCGGCCAGACAGTTCGATTTCGCCGAGCACCGGTCGCCGGCGTTATCATTCCGGATCAAGGAATGATCCGAGTTGCGTCGCAGGCGCAGGGCGAAAATAGGCGCGGTTTCCGGCTCGAATCTCGGGAGAGTCAAGCATAAATAATTGTTATGGAACAATAAAATTATTGGAACTTGGGGCCGTCCGGCGCGACCGGAATCGCGCGTGGCGGCCCAATCATCATGCCGATCAATATGTTACGTCTAGCTCCATAGGGGCGTCGCAATCACGCTTGGCGAAATCCATTCGCTCGCGCCGTTTTGCCCGCCCCATATCTGGTCTTTAACCAAATGCCTCTAATTCCAGATGTGTGCGAATTGGCGTATGAATACTGATTTCAGCTAGGCAGGACATGAAACGAAAGCTGACCGTCATTCTGGCGTCCGACGTCGCGGGCTACAGCCGCCTTGTAGCCGAAGACGAAGAGGACGTCGTCCGCCGATTCCAGCAAGCCGCGACCGCGTTCTCTGATCTGGTTCAAAAGCACCAGGGACGAGTGTTCAACACTGCAGGCGACGCCATTCTAGCGGAATTTGCCAGCGCGGTCGACGCAACGCGCTGCGCGCTTGCCATACAGGACGCCAACAATGCGCAAAACGCCGCTGTCCCGGCGAAGCGAAAAATTCTGTTTCGTATCGGGATTGCGGTCGGAGACGTGCTGGTTGCGGAGACCGGCGATCTTCTTGGAGACGCCGTAAACATCGCGGCGCGGCTGGAGGGGATCGCCGAGCCCGGCAGCATCTGTGTGTCGGGGGACGTTGTCACCCATGTGCAGAACAAGATTCCTTTCACGGTTCTCGATCTCGGGGAGCAATCGCTTCGCAACATCGATCGGCGCATTCGGGCGTTCAGGCTGCTGGCGGAAGATCAGCATACAGACGCACGGACGCCCGAGGGCGGGCCGAGGCGGCGCCACAGAATCCCGTCGTGGCCAGTCCTGTCCGCGATGGCGTTGCTAACCGTCGCGATCACAGGCTTGCTGATTTGGAAGTTGGCGCCGTTCTCGCCGGATATGAATGCCGGCGCAAAAGGCTCGCCATTCGATGCCGCCAATGTTCCGCTGGTCACCGACCGGGTGCGAAACAGCCTTTCGGATTTCACCCGCCAACCGGACTTCAAGGCCATCGCGATCTCGCGTATCGGATGGGGAGTCGCAAGCGGCATGCGCGACCAGGTGAGCGCAGAGCGAGAGGCGCTCGAGCAATGCAGGAAGCGCGATGAGAAAGGCGACTGCAGGATTTACGCCGTGGGTGACAAGGTCGTCTGGCCGTCGCTCCTCCTTCCGCTTGCCGCCGATCTTCGCAGCGAACCTTTGAACTTGCCCGTCGTTCCGGGCGAACTCGCCGGCGTCAAGGGAATGCCGACTGTGGCCGGCCTCGAGGCCTATCTCAACGAGAACAACCACAAGGCCCTGGCCATCAGCGACAACGGCTTCTCGTCGATGAAGGATCGCGAAAGTCAAGCGGAAGCGATCCGGCTTGCCGTCGAACGTTGTTCCGATTTTGCGCGCGCGCCATGCGTGTTGGTGTCCGTGGACGGATTT